>JAICYZ010000131.1 GCA_025933935.1 Chitinophagaceae bacterium | reverse complement strand
CAGTCTTTACCATTTCAATACCCGGTTTTCTATGAAAATGAAACGGCAGGGCTTGTAAAAGGAAATGAAAAATCTGCTTTTATCGCTGACCTTTTAAGGCATATTTTGAACAAAGAATCTGAAAGAAAAAAATTAGGGTCAGAGGTTTTAAATCTTTACCAGGAAATAAATCTCATTTTTAATTTCTCAGATAAACTCGCACAAACCATTGGCGCAGCAGATATTTCTAAGATTACTTTAGACGAAGCAGCGCATGTGATCAAATCAAAAAGCGGCGTTGTTGTATTATGGGATGAAGAAAAGAAACGGCTGAAAGTGGAAGCGTCAAAAGATGATTTATTTTTTGCTGAAGAAAAAATAAACAGTGAATTACCGCTGCTGATCGACATTATTTTAAGCGGCCAGTCTGAGATTCTCAGCGATATTTCTGCATTACAAAATGCAGCAATTATTTCTGCAGAAATAAAGTCGGTGATTTACTCTGCCTTGAAAGTAAAACATCGCATCATGGGCGCTATCATCCTTGCGGATAACGAAGCCGATAAATATACTGCCGGTTCTTTAAAATTGTTGACCACGCTTGCTTTACAATCTTCATCAGCAATTGAAAGTTCCTTACTCTACGAAAAAAGCATTCGCGAAGCGCAGGAAAAAGAAGCAGCAATGCGCAGAATATTTGACGCCACAGAAAAATTTGTGCCTTATCAATTTATAAAATCTCTTGGACATGAATTGATAACGGACGTAAAACTTGGCGACCAGGTAGAAAAAATTGTAACAGTGCTTTTTACAGACATCCGCAATTATACAAGCCTTTCAGAATTAATGACACCAGAAGAGACTTTTGGATTTATTTGTTTGTTTAATGCACGCATGGGGCCGATCATCCGAAAGCACAACGGATTTATCAATCAATATCTCGGCGATTCAATCATGGCTATTTTTCCGGTGAATGCAGCTGATGCACTTCTGGCTGCAATCGACATCCAAAAAGAGCTGCAGAATTTTAATAAAATAAGACAGGAAAAAAATAAACCTGAAATTCAGATCGGGGTTGGAATGCATACCGGGCCTTTGATCATGGGCATTACGGGCGACTATGACCGCATGGATGCGTGCACCATTTCTGACACAGTCAATACCGCATCAAGGGTTGAAAGTCTTACAAAACATTATAAAGCTTCCATCTTATTAAGCGATGCAAGTCTCCGTCAAATTGAAAATACCGGCGATTTTCATTTGAGAAATCTCGGCCTGGTTCAGCTGAAAGGAAAGCAATCTTCCATCAATGTTCATGAATGTTTTAGCTGTGACGATGAAATAGAATTACAAAAAAAATCGCTGACACTTCCTGTTTTTAACGATGGCGTTTCTTTTTATTTGAATAAATTATTTGTCAATGCAAATGATGCGTTCAAAAATGTAGTGGAAACAGATCCTGATGACCGTACTGCAGGTTTTTTTTACAATCATACGCTAAAAATTATCAGATCCGGTGTGCCTGAAAATAATGCGGGAGTTGTTGAGATGGAAGAGAAATGAAGCTGAAAGTGAAACTCAGTAAACAAACAAATATTACCAGTTTCTGTTCTTCTTTTTCCGGTAGAAATATCGGTTATTTGTATTGAAAATATAGCTTAGTTTTATCTGACTATTTTTAAAAAACAAACTACAAAGGCCAATCACTATAAAGCTGAATACCTCTAAACGCATATCCACTATACCTCAACTGTTAACTCTTTTTTCATAGCAACAGATTTATCCCAACTCAACCAAGCATCCTTCGCTGATAGAGTATTCATCCTTCGCTGATAGGGTATTCATCCTTCGCTGCTACCGTATAGAAACAGTATGGATAAAGCCTAGATAAAGCATCGATCGGGTATCAATTCAGCATGAAAATCATAGGTGGTTCTGTCATCAGAAGTCTATTTTCCGCTATTGATCATCGATGTAGATAAAGAATAGGGCGAATCGTGCGCTGCAGTTCCTCTTTGCTTGTTCGCTTTTGATCCCATCTGTACATTGATCGTTCCTCCATTTTGAAAATCAAAGTGATTGAAATAATTTTTCGTGTATGCTTTTCCGTTATAAGTTACGGATTGAACAAACACGTTGTCAGCACTGTTGTTAGGAGCATTGATAAAAAGTTTTTTACCATTGTCAAAATCAATTTCTGCGTGTTTAAACAATGGCGCTCCAGCCGCATATTCAACACTTGCCGGCGTTACCGGATAGAATCCCAAAGCAGAAAAAACATACCATGCCGAAGTTTGCCCATTGTCTTCATCGCCGCAATAACCGTCGGGAGTTGCCTTGTATAATTTATTCATCGTTTCCCGCGCCCAATATTGTGTTTTCCACGGTTCCCCTGCGTAATCATACAGATAAATCATGTGCTGAATCGGCTGGTTTCCATGTGCATATTGCCCCATATCAGCTATCTGCATTTCACGGATTTCATGAATAACGCCGCCGTAATAACTATCATCAAAAATTGGTGGCATTGCAAAAACAGAATCAAGCATGGCCACAAAATTTTTCTTTCCGCCCATCAGGTCTATCAGTCCATTGATGTCCTGAAAGACTGACCAGCTGTAATGCCAGCTGTTTCCTTCAGTAAACGCATCGCCCCATTTAAAAGGATTGAAAGGTGATTGAAAACTGCCGTCCTTATTTTTACCACGCATCAAAAGATGCGATTTATCAAAAAGGTTTTTGTAATTCATTGCCCGTTGTCTGTAAATATCTGTCTCTGAAGAAGGCTTGCCCAGCGCCTTCCCCAGACGGTAAATACAATAATCATCATAAGCGTATTCTAAAGTACGCGCAGCATTTTCATTGATCCCGACATTATAAGGAACGTATCCCAAATCATTATAAAACTTCACACCTGTTCTGCCCGTTCCTTCCGGCCCTTCATTGTTTGCCCCGTGAATCAACGCTTTGTACAACGTTTCAATGTCATAACCCCGAAGGCCTTTTAGATATGCTTCCGCAACAATTGAAGCAGAATTATTTCCAACCATCACATCTCTGAAACCCGGCGCTGACCATTCGGGCAAAAATCCTCCTTCTTTAAAATCATTCACCAAACCTTCCTGCATCTCTTTTACAACAGATGGATACACCAAATTCAAAAACGGGTATAATGCACGAAATGTATCCCAAAAGCCTGTGCCGCCAAACATATACCCATCCTTTACTTCACCGGTATAAGGACTGTAATGTATAATTTTGCCTTGCGCATTTTTCTCATAAAATTTTAATGGAAAAAATACCATTCTGTAAAGACAGGAATAAAAGGTACGTAGCTGATCTGTAGTGCCACCGGAAACTTTTACTTTTCCTAAAACTTTATTCCAAACTGCTTTTGCATTATTCTTTACCGTTTCAAAATTCTGATTTCCGATCTCTTGCAAATTGATTTCAGCCTGTTCGAAACTGATATACGATGAAGCTACTTTTGCATGAATCACGTCGCCTTTAAGCGTATTTGTAAACCCAATAATGGCGCCTGCATGATTGCATTTCTGCTCGTTGCTTTTTGTAATCACACTATCTAAAAAAGTATAAGTGTAATCAAAAGGCTTATCAAAAATAATGACAAAATAATTTTTAAAGTTCTTTGCAACGCCGCCACTGCTGCGCATCGTATAGCCAATTATTTTATTTGCAGCAGGAATTATTTTGATATAAGAGCCACGATCCAGCGCATCAATGATCACTGAAGAACTGTCTGCTTTTGGAAAGGTAAAACGGAAACTTGCCGCTCTTTCTGTAGGAGTAATTTCTGTTGTTACATCTTCGTCAGCGAGATAAACTTTATAATAATACGGCTTCGAAATTTCTGCTTTATGAGAAAACCAGCTCGCTCTTTCTTTTTCTGTAAACCGAACTTTTCCGGTGACCGGCATTATGGCAAAAGCGCCATAATCATTCATCCACGGTGACGGTTGATGAGTTTGTTTAAATCCGTTTATTTTATCAGCATTGTATTGATAAGCCCACCCATCGCCCATTCTGCCCGTTTGTGGCGTCCACAGGTTCATTCCCCATGGAAGGCCGATTGCGGGGAAAGTGTTGCCATTAGAAAGACTTGGTTTGGAGTCGGTGCCCATCAAAGGGTTTACATAATCTGAGAAATTATTTAACTCAGAAACTTCCTGAGCCGAAACCGTAAGAAATGAAAATAATAAACAAATTGGAATGAAGATCTTTTGCATGAATGAGCTTTTAGAAATGTTTTTGTTTTAAAAGAAGTAAACAAAATTTTTAAATCCCGCGCAATTTAATCCTTTGATATTTCATTTCGCCATTTGAAAAAATTGCGAAAGAAAAAAAACAAGTAGGTACTTTTACCGATAATTATTTTATTTATCATTCAAATTTATGCGGCAATATCTTTTCTTTTTAATTATATTTTTAAGCTCTTCTGCTCAAAGCCAAAAAACAGAAAACCTGGCTCAATATGTAAATCCGATAATCGGCACAGAACGCATGGGACATACATTTCCCGGAGCTACGGTTCCTTTTGGCATGGTACAATTGAGCCCCGATACAGATACAATTCCTTACGAAACCGATGGACATTATAACCCGGATGTTTATAAGTACTGCGCCGGTTATCAGTACGATGATAAAACGATTGTTGGATTCAGTCACACACATTTCAGCGGCACCGGTCATTCTGATCTCGGAGATTTTTTAATCATGCCAACAGTTGGAAAATTGCAATTGAATCCAGGAACTGCAGACAATCGCGAAAGCGGCTTTCGTTCAAGGTATTCTCATAAAACAGAAGTTAGCGCAGCGGATTATTATAAAGTAAAACTGGATGATTATAATATTCTCGCCGAGCTTACAACTACTGCCCGTGTTGGTTTTCATCAATATACGTTTCCAGAAACTGACAGCGCTCACATCATCCTCGATCTGATGAGCGGCATCTATAATTATCCGGATAAAAATGTATGGACATTCATTCGGGTGGTGAATGATTCATTGATCACCGGCTATCGGCAAACAAGCGGGTGGGCAAGAACGAGAAAACTTTATTTTGCCATGCAGTTTTCAAAACCTTTTCTTGAATATGGCAGTAAAGATTTTGGCAAAAGAGAGCCGTACCGCGGCTTTTGGGGAAAGTTTGATCAAAGGAAAAATTTTCCTGCTCTTGCCGGAAGACAACTGCGCATGTACTTCAATTTCAAAACAAATGAAGGAGAAAAAATCAAAGTGAAATTTGCGCTTTCTCCTGTAAGCCAGGAAAATGCTTTGAATAATATGCATGCTGAAACTCCGGGTTGGAACTTTGAAAAAATAAAAGAAAAAGGACAAGAGCAGTGGAATAAAGAACTAAATAAAATTGTGATCGATGCAGATAAAGAAGAGAAAATAAATTTTTATACAGCCATGTATCACGCGTTTATCAATCCCACAATTTATATGGATGAGAACGGCGACTACAAAGGCTTGGATCAAAATATTCATAAAGCAAAAGGTTTTACCAATTACACTACTTTTTCACTCTGGGATACATATCGGGCATTGCATCCTTTATTCAATATCATTCAGCCACAACGAAATGGCGACATGATTAAATCGATGCTTGCCCATTATGATCAAAGCGTGATGCATATGTTGCCAGTCTGGTCTAATTCTGCCAATGAAAACTGGTGCATGACTGGTTATCATGCAGTGGCTGTAATTGCGGATGCAGTGGCAAAAGGAAATACTCCTTTTGATGCCAATAAAGCCCTCGACGCTTGTGTAACTACAGCACATCACAGAAGTTATGATGGCATCGGCTTGTATGAAGATATGGGATACATTCCTGTGGATAAGAATGGAACCGGAACCTCAACTACTTTGGAATATGCATATGATGACTGGGCAATTGCACAAATGGCCAAGAAGCTGAACCGAATGAATATTTACAAAGAATTTATGAAGCGTTCCGAAAATTATAAAAATGTTTTCGATCCTTCTGTTGGCTTTATGCGCTCACGTTTGAGCGACGGCTCCTGGAAAAAAGATTTTGATCCGCTGAGCACTTCGGGGCAAGGTTTTATCGAAGGAAATTCATGGAATTATTCTTTGTTTGTTCCGCAGGATCCTGCTTCTTTAATTCAACTCATGGGCGGAAAGAAAAAGTTCACTCATTATCTTGATACATTATTCACGATGCATCTGCCTGATAAATTTTTTGCGGAAACAGAAGACATTACAAGAGATGGAATCATTGGCGGATATGTACATGGAAACGAGCCTTCGCATCATATCGCTTATTTATACAACTGGACAGACGAGCCGTGGAAAACGCAGCAAACTGTTCGAATGATATTGAAAAATCAATATCACACAGGACCGGCAGGTTTAGGCGGAAATGACGACACCGGGCAAATGAGCGCATGGTATATTTTCAGTACGATTGGATTTTATCCGGTCGCTCCAGGTTCTGATGTTTATCAAATTGGAAGTCCTGCGATCAAAGCTGCAACACTACATTTGGAGAATGGAAAAACATTTTCAATTGAAGCAAAAAATCAAGGAGATAACAATGTTTACATTCAAAAGATAGAACTAAATGGAAAGCCGCTGAACCGTTTATACATCAGACATTCAGAAATTATGAATGGAGGTAAGCTGGTTTTTTATATGTCGTCAAAACATGCCTAAAATAGGAATTCCTGTTATTTATTCTTTTACTGATAAAGCGTTTGCTAAAAGTATGATCAAAGTAAAGTTGTATTTATTTCCTTGAATACAAAGCGGCAATATTTATTTGTTTGCTGAATGATTGTTCAAATTCTTTCCAATAAATATTCTTTCAGCTTTTGAAAATCCGGTTCCATGATCGTGCTATTTTTCTCTTTATTCATGATAGAGCTTACACTTTCAGGAATTGCAATTTTTTGATCAATAACCGGCTCTACTACATCATAGAACTTCACAGGATGCGCCGTTTCTAAAATATATCCCTTTTCTTCGGGATGTTGTTTCAAATAATTTTCTAAAGCATTGTATGCAACGGCTCCATGCGGATCTAACAGGTAATTTTCTTTTTCAAAAACCTCTTTGATCGTTTTCCTGGTTTCTTCATCAGAAGTACTGTCGCTGCTTAATACTTTTTTTAAATCAGCAAACTCATTATTAAACAATTCCAGTATTCTTACAAAATTGCTTGGATTACCTACATCCATTGCGTTTGATATCGTTGTTACTGCTTTCTTCGGCTGATACTTTTCGGTTTCCAAAAAATCAGGAACCACTTTATTCGCATTGCATGCTGCAATAAAATGTTTTACCGGTAATCCTGAAATATGTGCGAGAATTCCTGCACAAATATTTCCAAAATTTCCACTGGGAACAGAAATAACCGGAGGATTTTTTTTATCATTCCATTGTTTCCAGGCAAAGAGATAATAGAATTGTTGGGGAAGCCAGCGCGCTACATTAATAGAATTGGCAGATGTGAGAAATAATTTTTCATTCAACGCTTTATCAGAAAACGCCTGCTTTACCATTTGCTGGCAATCATCAAAAGTGCCGCTGATCTCCAGCGCATGTACATTATTTCCTAAAGTTACCAACTGCTTTTCCTGTACGCTGCTCACTTTTCCGGAAGGATATAAAATCACTACATCTACCCCATCTACATTAAAAAACCCATTGGCAACAGCGCCGCCGGTATCGCCGGAAGTGGCGACGAGCACAGTAATTTTTTTATCATTATTTTTTACAAAATAACCGAGGCAGCGGCTCATGAAACGTGCGCCAATATCTTTGAAAGCAAGCGTTGGCCCGTGGAATAATTCTAATGAATAAATATTTTCTGAAACCTTCTTTAGAGGAATTTGAAAATTGATTGTCTCCGCTACAATTCTCTTTAATTCATTTTCAGGAATGTCATCGCCAACGTATGGCTGTATGATTTTAAAAGCAATTTCTTCATCAGCATATTTGTTTATGTCTTCAAAAAAAATCTTATCCTGTTTTGGAATACTTTCCGGAAAATACAATCCTTTATCTGGTGCCAATCCACGTATGGTTGCTTCTTTGAAATCTGCAACAGGAGCGGTTTTATTTAAGCTATAATATTTCATTTCATTTTTTTACTAGAGAGGATTTACACGAATTAAAACAACGTAATGCCACGGATTATGCTATACACACACTTTTTATTCTACAATCTTCACACCGTCCTGGTTAATCTGTGTTACATACGTTTTGTAGTCAACACCGATTTTTTCATAAATTTCTTTCATCGTTTCTTCTACTTTATATGCAGTTTCTTCTTCTTTGCTCAACATAAAAATCGAAGGACCGGAGCCCGAAATGCCGCCGCCCAAAGAACCGGCGTTTTTACATTTTAATTTCACTTCATCAAAGCCGGGAATGAGGATGCTTCGTACCGGTTCTACAATTACATCTTCCAGCGAACGACCGATTAACTCACAATCATTTTTCATAAAACCTGTGATGAGGCCGCCAATATTTCCCCATTGTTTTATCGCATCTTTCAGCTGAACTTCCTTCCTTAAAATCTGCCGTGAGTCGGAAGTACGCACTTCTATTTGCGGATGCACAATGGTTACAAACAAATCAGGAGAATTTAACGCAATAATGTCCAAAGGAAAAATGGAACGAATCAAAGTAACGCCACCATAAATACAGGGTGAAACATTATCTGCATGTTTCACTCCGCCAGCGAGTTTTTCTCCATTCATTGCAAACCGAACCAAATCTTCTTTAGAAAAAATATTTCCCAATATATGATTCGCTGCCACAACCGCTCCTGCCGCACTGGCGGCGCTGGAGCCAAGGCCGCTGCCGGGTTTTATATTTTTATGAATGGTCAGATTGAATCCAACCGGCTTTTTATAATCATCCATCAAAGCCTGTAAAGAAACACCTGCCACGTTTTTTTCGGCCGCTTCCGGCAGTTGATATTCATCTGTGTGTTTGATAAAAATTCCCGGCTCATCACATAATGATAAAGTCATTTCATCATAAGGTGATTTTATCGCCATACCGAGAATATCAAATCCACAAACGAGGTTGGCGATTGTTGCAGGCGCCAAAACTTTTACTTCTTTCATTTTATTTTTTTATATTCTTACTGCACGAATTATATCAGCAAAAACACCAGACGCAGTTACTTCAGCACCGGCGCCTGCTCCTTTTACCACCAGTGGCTGTTCTGTATAACGATTGGTGTAAAACAGCACCACATTGTCTTTGCCATAAAGATGATAAAAGTCGTGGTTCGGATCTATTTGCTGCAAACCTACTTTCGCTTTTCCATTTTCATAAGATGCAACAAATTTTAATTTTTTTCCAGCCTTGTTTGCCTCATCAAAAATCGCTTTAAAATGTGCTTCATGTTTTTCCATGCAGGCATAAAAATCTTCTACCGAGCCTTGCATGCATTCAACCGGAAGAAAGGCATTATTGGCAATCTCTTCCATTTCAATTGTTTCACCTGATTCACGTGCAAGAATCATAATTTTTCGCGCTACATCCACTCCACTCAAATCGAGGCGTGGGTCGGGTTCTGTGTAGCCTTCATCCTGGGCCTGCCGCACTACTTTTGCAAAACTTTCAGTGCCGTTATAATTATTAAAAACAAAATTCAAAGTGCCACTTAAAACGGCTTCTATCTTACTGATTTTATCACCGCTTAATAACAAATCATTCAATGTGCCAATAACAGGCAAACCTGCGCCTACATTGGTTTCGAAAAGAAAATGAACATTTGATTCACGCGCGAGATTTTTTAATTTTTCATAATAATCAAATGAAGATGAAGCGGCAATTTTATTGCATGCTACGATGGAAACGCTTTTTTCCAAAATCTCGGCATAATGACTTGCCACATTTTCATTGGCTGTTGCATCTACAAAAACAGAATTACGCAGATTTTTTGTCTGAATAGTTTCTACAAATTCACCCAAATTCATTTCATCTGCATTTTGCAAAAGCTCTTTCCAGTTTTTTAAATCTATTCCTTTTTCATTAAAAAGCATTTTTTTGCTGTTGGCTATCCCTACAACCCTGATGTACAAACGCAGGTTTTTCTGCAGGTACTCATGTTGTTGTAATAGCTGGGAAATCAACCGTGAGCCTACGTTTCCTACGCCGGCAATATATAAGTTCACCTGTTTGTAAGTCGTTTCAAAAAATTCTTCATGCAATACATTCACTGCTTTTTTTACATCTTTGGTAGCAATTACTGCCGAAATATTTCTCTCTGATGAACCCTGGGAAATCGCTCTTACGTTCACACCATTTCTTCCCATAGCGCTAAACATTTTTCCACTCACACCGGGATGGCTTTTCATTTTATCGCCAACCAAAGCAATGATTGCCAAATCCCTTTCTACAATTAATGGTTCTACTTTCAGTCTTTCTATTTCAAAGCTGAAAGCTTCATCCACAGCAGCTTTTGCTTTATCAGCAGACAGTTCTTCCACCGCTACGCAAATGGAATGTTCCGAAGAACTTTGCGTAATAAGAATTACGTTTATTTCTTCGTTTGCTAAGGTCTCAAACAATCTTTTAGAAAAACCGGGAATACCCGCCATGCCGCTTCCTT
>JAICYZ010000205.1 GCA_025933935.1 Chitinophagaceae bacterium | reverse complement strand
TATCGCCGGGGACAACCACTTTTCAATAAAGTAAAACAATTATTAAAAGAAAAAATTATTGGCGATGTACGTTTTGCCCGCTTACAATTTTATAAAAAGCAACTTCCGTTAGAAGCGCTTAGTGTGCCGAAAGTAGCGTGGCGCATAAATCCCACAATATCAGGTGGTGGCTTATTTCACGACATTGCTCCTCATCAGCTCGACCTGATGTATTGGTTTTTTGGAGACATTGAAAAGGCTTCCGGTTATTCTGCAAATCAATCTAAATTCTATGATGCAGATGACATCGTAAGTGGTCATATTTTATTTAAATCCGGTGTAATTTTTAACGGCTTGTGGTGTTTCAATGTTGCGGAAGAAAATGTAAAAGATCTGTGTGAAATTCAGGGTTCTGAAGGAAAGATGCGCTTCCCAATTTTCGAACATAAAAAAATTGAGATCATCAAAAACGGAATTACTGAAGAAATTTTATTTGAACCACTGCAACATGTGCAACATCCATTAATACAGAAAATTGTGGATTATTTTTTAGGAAAAGGACCTAATCCATGCACACCAGAAGATGGGGCAAAAGTGATGTGGCTAATGGATGAATTTACCCGGAAATAAAAAGAAATTTTTTTTTGAAAGGAGCGTATCAGAAACAATTTGGTAATCACCTATTCCCTTATGTTATGATTCCACCAACAAGTAGAGTTTGATTTCAGAAGAAAATTTTTTGTATCAAAATGAAACATCCCACATCCCTTACACCGCTTCTTTATTATATCTCTCCCTGTATTTTGATGGGGACATTCCGGAGATCTTTCTAAACACTTCACGAAAAGCTTTTGGATCAGAATAACCTACTTCATACATGACTTCATTGATTGTTTTACGGGTGGTTTCAAATGCTTTTTTTGCAGACTCAATTTTTACCCGTTGAACATATTCAACTGGCGTATTTCCCGTGGCTTTTATAAATCTTCTGTCAAAGTTTCGTCGGCCCACAGCAAGCCGTGAAGATAAATCTTCAACGGAGATCTTTTCCTGGAACCTGCTTTCAATGTAAGTTTGCGCTTCTTTTACCATTTCATCACTGTGTATTTTCTGGCCGGTAAAAATGGCAAATGCAGATTGGCTTTGCCTGTCCATTTCAATTTGAAAAACTTTTGAACAAAAAATCGCAGTTTGGCGGTCGTAGTATTTTTCTATAAGATAAATCATCAGGTTCAGAAAAGAATAAGCGCCGCCGTTGGTATAAATCCCATTTTCATCAGTGATGAGCTGGTCGGTTTGCAGGTTCACTTTCGGAAACATCGTTCTGAAAGTATCTGCGGCTGCCCAATGAGTAGAGCACGTTTTTCCATCGAGCAAACCAGATGACGCAAGCAAAAAAGCGCCTGTGCAGATGCTCGCTATTTCAGCGCCCATTTTGTATTGTTTTTCTATCCATTCAATCAATGCCTGGTTTGACTTCATAGCGTTTTGATAATTGTGATTCAATGAAGGAACGATGATAAGATCAGTTTTTGCTAATGCAGAAATATCAGTGTGTGGTTTCACACAAAACAACCCATCATAAAAGTCAACTTCTTTTGAAGTGCCTGCTAATTCAATCCTGAACAAAGGCTTTTTGTTTTTTTCTTTCCAAACCTCATTTGCCTTTGTAAAGATTTTATAAGGCCCGACAATGCTGCTAAGGTTATTTCCCGTTCCTTCCGGAACTAATATCGTAAGATGCTTCATTTAATTTTTGTTCAAAGATAGAAATTAAACGTGTCCAAATTACCCCGCTATAAAGTCTCTTTTGCACCCGATTGAAATGACATTTGGACAATATTTTTGCTAAATAAAAACAAAGAAAATGGCACAGATGATTGTAATTTATAAAACGCCGGAAGACAAAGAAGCTTTTGATAAACACTATTTTGACATACATGTTCCTCTTGCAAAAAAACTTCCGGGATTAATAAAATATCAAGTGAGCAAAGGGCGGGTTATTGCGTTGACAGGGGAACAGCTTTCTCTTATCGGCACCTTATATTTGAAAGCCTGAAAGCAATTAAAACTGCATTTGCTTCAGAGGCAGGAAAAGCATGTGCTGCAGATAGAAAGCTTTTAGCTCCTGATACCAAAATTCAAATGTATTGTTTGATACAAAAAACGTATAACAACTGATTTATTTCCATAAAAAAACAAAAATGTCCGCAACAAATTTTACAGCTACTTTTCTGGCGCATCAGTCTGCAAAAGAAGTTTTTAATGCCATCAATAATGTTGCCGCCTGGTGGTCAGAAGATTTTAAAGGCGATTCAAAAAAATTAAATGATGAATTTGAAGTGCGTTTTAGCGACGTGCATTACTCAAAACATAAATTGATTGAGATGATTCCCAATCAAAAGATTGTTTGGCTTGTGACAGAAAGCCAATTGATTTTTCTTGCAAATAAAAAGGAATGGAATGGCACCAAAAATATTTTTGAGATCTCTTCCATTAATGGCAAAACGCAACTCCGTTTCACTCATTCTGGCCTCGTCCCGGAAATTGAATGTTACAAGGATTGTTCAAACGGATGGAATTATTATTTGCAAAGTTTGTTTGAATTTATAAGGACAGGAAAAGGGAATCCGAACAAAAAATAAAAAAAGAAATTAATCAATAAAAAAATAAAAAGATGAACGATCAGGATTTCACAACCACTATTTTGGTTGACCAAAAGCCCGAAGATGTTTTTAACGCTATCAACAATGTACGTGGTTGGTGGTCGCAGGAGATTGATGGAAATACCTCCCGCCTCAATGACGAATTTACCTATCATTACAGGGATGTGCATCAGTGCAAAATGAGATTAGTAGAAGTGGACTACTGCAAAAAAGTAGTGTGGCTGGTGGTTGACAACTATTTTAATTTTACAAACGACAAAAGCGAATGGACAGGCGACAAAATTATTTTTGACATTTCTGAACAGGATAATAAAACGATGCTTCGCTTTACCCATAAGGGTTTGGTTCCGGAATATGAATGTTATACAGCCTGCGTAAATGGATGGAGCCAGTATATTCAAAAAAGCCTCAAAAATCTGATTACTACAGGAAATGGCGAGCCAAACTCCCGGGAAAAAGCATATACGATTCATGAAGTGGCCGCACGATTCAATGAATTGGCACAAGCGGAAAAATGGTTTGAAATTCAGGATGAACTATTCGCAGAAAATGTAAAAAGCATTGACCCTGCAAGCTCGCCGTACATGGGCTATGCAGAAGGGAAGGCAGCCGTTCGGAAAAAAGGAGAGGATTTTGTTAAGATGATTACAGATTTTCATGGAGCGCATACAACAGTTCCGGTTATCGGTGGCAATCATTTTGCCGTAGGAAGAGAAATGGATATAACCGTGCAGGGTTTTGGAAGAATCCGGTTGAATGAGATAATGATGTATGAAGTGGAACACGGCAAAATTATTTTTGAGCAGTTTTTTTATTGAGAAGATTTGAAAAAATGTTTGTGACATTGAAGTTTTGGAATTGACACAATAAATAAAAACAAAAATCACGTTATTTCTTCGTTCACTGGGAAGCAACGATTTTGTTATCTATATTTTTGTGCAGAAAGGTTGTTCGCAGCTTTCTGCACAAAAATTCCAATCAGTATCTTCGCTGCCAAAATGTATCAATTACTTCGGAAAATATTATTTTGGTTTGATGCGGAAAAGGTCCATTATTTTTCAATGAACATGCTGCGTTCTTTCTGCAGGTTTTCTTTTATAAAAAATATTTTAAAAAATAAATTTACTCCTTCAATTGATTTTTCAAAAGAAGTTTTTGGAATTACCTTTTCAAATCCCGTGGGCCTTGCTGCAGGCTTTGATAAAAATGCAAAGTATCTGAATGAACTGGAAACATTGGGTTTTGGTTTTGTTGAAATAGGAACTATTACGCCATTAGCACAGGAAGGAAATTCAAAACCAAGATTGTTTCGTTTGCCAAAAGACAAAGCGCTGATAAACAGGATGGGCTTTAATAATGACGGCGCAAAAGCAGCAGCAGAGCGAATTAGAAGTTATCGCAAGAAAAATAAAAATTTATTAATCATCGGTGGAAATATTGGTAAAAATAAAGTTACCCCAAATGAAGATGCGTGGAAAGATTACGAAACGTGCTTCAATCAACTGCATGATGCGGTTGATTATTTTGTTGTAAATGTAAGCTCACCAAATACACCAGGATTAAGGGATTTACAACAAAAAGATTCTTTAAAAAAAATACTGACGAACCTTCAGCAAATCAATAAAACGAAGAAAAATCCAAAGCCTTTGCTCTTAAAAATTTCTCCCGATTTGAATCAAAATGATTTGGATGATATAATTGATTTGGCAATGGAAATTCAGTTGGATGGATTAGTTGCAGCAAACACAACCATCGGCAGAAAAAATTTAATAACAGGAAGTAAAATCGTTGAAAGCATTGGCGCCGGTGGATTGAGTGGCAAGCCCTTGAATGGAGAATCGAATAGAATGACAGATTACATTTTTGCAAAAACCAACGGAACCATTCCGATTATCAGCAGTGGCGGAATTTTTTTTGCAAAAGATGCGGAAGAAAAAATTCAATTGGGCGCAAGTCTCGTGCAGGTTTGGACTGGTTTCATTTATGAAGGACCCGGAATTGTAAGAAAGATTTTAGAGGGAAAAACAAATCAGAAATGAGAAATCAAAAATCATTTTCTAAGTATCCTTCAACTCTGGCTCATCCAATTGCACGATCCTTTTATTTTGCCTTTTTATCATGATCATATTCAGCACTTCAACAATAAAAGAAAAGGCCATTCCAAAGTAAATATAATTTTTCAGATGCAGTTCTTCCGCTTTATCTGCAGCCCAACCTTCTATAACAAGACTTAAACCAATCATCACTAAAAAGGAAAGCGCGAGCATTTTAAACGTAGGATGTTTGTGAATAAAAGCAGCAATATAAGGGCTGAAAGAAAACATAATGATCATTGCAATGATAACCGCAGCGATCATTATTTCCACGTGCTTTGCGGTGCCTCCCGCGGTGATCACACTGTCGAAAGAAAACACCATATCGATCAAAACAATTTGGGAAATTGCCTGTGAAAAACCGAGTGACTTCGCTTTTGGTTTCAATGTATTTGGATCTTCTCCTTCTAATTTTTGATGAATCTCATGAACCGATTTGTAAATCAAAAATATGCCTCCCGCCAACATTACAATGCTTGCCAGGTCAAAGCCTTTGTCAAAAATGGTAAATACAGCTTTCCCTTTTTGTGCCAATAACCATCCAAGCCCGAGCAATAAAACGCTTCTAACGATAGAACCAAGAATCACCCATGCCAGCCTTGCTTTTTTATGCTTTTCTTTTGGGAGCCGGTTAATAATAATGCTCACAAAAATCACATTATCAACGCCGAGAATAATTTCAAGAAGTACAAGAATAAAAAAACTGATAATGCTATCAGTTGTAAATAAATCGCTCATTTAAATAATTAAATTTGAAGAAAAAGTTTCAATATCCTTTGTCCGATCGAACTTCTACAATCCGGTCTACAATGTATTTCGTATCTCCACGCCAAGGAAGCTTCGCCATTTTTTCTTTGTAATGAACACTGATTTCTTTTCCTTCCAGCTTCAACAAACTATCGGCTACAGACTGGTTGGTAACAGAAAAATCCCACATATAGTTCATCATCATGCTATTGTTTGCGGCATTAGTAACGCCGCCCAGATTCATTTCACCTTCATACGTTTTAAACATAAAACCCTGTTTCGAAAACTTAATTAACCTGCCTGCCCGGTTTCCTTCACTATAGGTGTAACTATATCTTGCTACAAAAAAAATAATCAGAAACACAATAATGATTCCGATTATGGGCAAAACATACTTTTTCATAATGAAATTTTGCACAAACATAAACATTCCCGTAAAAAGATTGATTTACCAACAGTAAAAAAGCTGCCTTAAAGATGTCGTAAATTGCATCGTTTTAATTTTAAATTATTGCGTTAAAGTAAAATTTATGAACATAGGAATTGTTTGTTACCCAACGTTCGGTGGAAGCGGAGTTTTAGCTACAGAATTGGGAAAAGCGCTGGCAGAAAAAGGGCATAATATTCATTTTATTACCTATCAGCAACCCGTAAGGCTTGGCGGTTTTCATACAAATATTTTTTATCACGAAGTGAGCGTGCCTACGTATCCATTGTTTGATTATCCGCCTTATGAAACTGCCCTTGCCAGTACTATGGTAGATGTCATCATCAATCAAAAAATAGATCTGCTGCATGTACATTATGCAATTCCTCATGCTTCCGCTGCTTATATGGCGCGCCAAATTCTTCTTAAGGAACGCATGGATATTCCGGTTATTACCACCTTGCATGGAACGGATATCACCCTGGTCGGAAGAGATAAAACGTATTCGCCGGTCGTTACGTTTTCTATGAACGAAAGTGCCGCCATTACTGCTGTTTCAAAGAATCTGCGGGATGAAACCTATAAAAATTTTAAGATGGAAAAAGACATTGAGGTCATCTATAATTTTGTGGATGCAAAACGGTTTAATAAAAAACCCGTTACACCTTTCAAACAATTAATTGCACCAAATAATGAAAAGATTTTATTGCATGCTTCAAATTTTAGAAAAATAAAAAGAGTGCAGGATGTGGTGCATGTTTTTGAAAAAGTAAATAAAAAAATCCCTTCTAAGTTATTGTTTGTGGGTGATGGCCCGGAGCGTTCCTTCATCGAAGATCTTTGCAGAAAAACGTGTGTTCGCACAGATATACGGTTCCTGGGAAGGCAGGAAGAAATGGAAGAAATACTGGCGATTTCAGATCTTTTTTTATTGCCAAGTGAATACGAAAGTTTTGGCCTGGTTGCCCTGGAAGCCATGGCAGCATCGGTTCCGGTGATTTCTACCAATGTTGGAGGCTTGCCTGAGATAAATATTAACGGCGTTACC
>JAICYZ010000148.1 GCA_025933935.1 Chitinophagaceae bacterium | reverse complement strand
GCAGGAACATTGGTTGGCAAAATAAAATCGCCATGCGCTTTCAGCATCGCCGGAAAAATAATACAATGAAAAACGATGTTGTCTTTCCCGATGAAATGAACAAGTTTGGTATCTTCTTTATACCAGTAATCAGTCCACAAATTTGTCAGTTCTTTGGTAGCCGAAATGTATCCGATCGGCGCATCAAACCAAACGTACAATACTTTTCCTTCAGCATCGGGCAAAGGAACTTTCACGCCCCAGTTGCTGTCACGCGTCATTGCACGTGGCTGTAAACCGTTGTCCAGCCAGCTTTTACATTGGCCATACACATTATTCTTCCAGTCTTTATGATCTTCCAGAATCCATTTGCGCAAAAATTCTTCATAATTCTGTAAAGGAAAGTACCAATGTTTCGTTTTCTTTTTTACAGGAATGGCATCACTCAAAACACTGCGCGGATTGATCAGCTGTTCCGGACTTAAAGACGATCCGCATTTTTCGCATTGGTCGCCATAAGCATTTGTATGTCCACAGATGGGACAGGTTCCAACAATATATCTGTCGGCAAGAAACATTTGTTTTTCTTCATCAAAAAATTGTTCGGATTCTCTTTCCTCGAATAAACCTTTTTCATACAAATTCAAAAAGAAATCCTGCGAGGTGTTGTGATGGATCTCTTTGGATGTGCGCGAAAATATATCGAACGAAATGCCCATTTGCTCAAAGCTTTCCGCGATGATCGTGTAATATTTATCAACGATTTCCTGGGGCGAAACATTTTCTTTCATTGCCCGGATGGTAATAGGGACGCCATGTTCGTCAGTCCCGCCTACAAATTTTACATCCGCTTTTTTAGCTCTTAAAAATCTTGCATAAATATCCGCGGGCAAATAACAACCAGCCAAATGGCCAATATGAACCGGACCGTTTGCATAAGGCAATGCCGCTGTAAGAAGGTATCTTGAAGGAGAAGTCATTAAATTATATTCAAATTAATTTGAAGTAATAGAATTTACAAAATTAACTCAATTGAGGCAATGGTAAAAAGTTAGATTAGAGAAGCAAGAAAATTCTAAAAATTTATTTGAAATGTAACGTCAATCTTTCGTTCACAATTTTAAAAATGATTTTTTTAAAATTGCACCAAGGAAAACCGGAAAGATATTATTGTTTTAGAGCCTTAATAATAAATCCAATCAATCAATAACCCAGGAAGAAAACCTAAGAGAATAATCAGCGCAGCAGTTACGACTAATAAAAATTTAAAAGAAGAAGAAACGTTTATTTCGTCATTTACACCAGGAACAGGATCTTTGAAATAAATTGCCTGGATCACTTTGAAGTAATACACTGCGCCAATTGCCGCGCAAATAACTGCAAGAACAACAAGCCACAATTGATGGCCATCTTTTACCGCTGCCATCAGAACATAAAATTTTGCTGTAAAACCCGCGGTTAAAGGAATTCCGGTTAATGACAGAAGGAAAATTACAGCAGTCAATGCAAGCAACGGTTGTTTCTTTCCAAGACCATTAAATCCTTCAATAGAGTAATCAGACATTTTTATAATAACCGCAAAAATACCAATGGTTGCGATGCTGTAGGCAGCCGCATATAAAAGCAATCCTTCTTTTGCAGTATCATTCAGCGCAAAGAGTGTGAACATCATAAAACCGGCATGTGAAATGCTCGAATAGGCAAGCATTCTTTTTACACTTTTTTGAAAAACAGCAGTAATATTTCCAATTAATAAAGTTGCTGCTGTTATAACCACAATGAGCATTTGCCATTGATGCTGCATGGCGCCAAAAGAAGTTTGGAATAATCTAAAGAAGGCCACAAAGGCGGCAATCTTTACAATGGTCATCATAAAGGAAGAAACCACTGCAGGAGCTCCGTCATAAACATCAGGCGCCCAGAAATGAAAAGGCGCTGCGGAAACTTTAAAAGAAATACCCACCAAAATCAAAACCAATCCGCCGGCTATTAACACCGGAAGATTTCCTGTGCCCAAATTGATCGCATCGATATAAAAAGAACCGAGCGTATTTCCACCATAAATCAGAGCAATTCCCATCAGCAAAATGCCTGTGGAAAAAGCGCCCATTAATAAATATTTCAGGGCGGCTTCATTGCCTTTCAAATTTCGTTTGTCGCTTCCCGTTAGTATATACAATGGAATCGACAAAATTTCAATTCCCAGAAACAGTAACAATAAAGTATTGAAGGATGATAAAATGGAAAGTCCGCACAATACAAAAAACATTAAAGCGAAATATTCGGAAACATGCATGCCGATTTTTTCAAAATCTTTTCCATTCAGGAGAAAAAACAATAAAGTGCAGATAAAAGCAATGGTATTAAAATGAAGGCCAAATGAATCAAATTTCAACATTCCTTTTGTATCCACATTGAAAAAAGGATGGCCGAAAAATTCAAAGAGATTGGCAAGCAAAACAATGATGATACCGGCAATGGCCCAAAATTTTGGGGTGGTGCTTTTTTTAAAAAAAACTCCGCCAAACATCATTATTACTCCCCAAAGCGCCGTTATAATTATTGCATTCATAATGTGGTCCAAACACCCAAAGTGCTTATTTTATTTTTAAACTGATTTAAAACTATTTTTTACTCCTGTTTACTTTAAAGACATCTTGCTCAAAATATCTGTTACCGTTGACTGCGTTAAGTGAATTACCGGTTCAGGATAAATTCCCAAAAATAAGATGGCAACCACCAGCGCAAATAAAACAATTCCTTGTCCGGCACTCATTTTCTTTGCCTGCTCTGCTACGACATTCGCCTTTCCAAAAAAAGTTCTTTGCACCATTGATAACATATAAACGGCGGAAAGAATAATTCCAATCGTGCCAAAAACTGCAAACCAAATATTGAAATCAAACAAGCCATTCAACATCAAAAATTCGCTTACAAAGGAATTGGAAAGTGGAAGCGCGATGTTTGCAAATGCAATAATGACAAGGAATATAGCCAATGCCGGAGATTTGCCCGCAAGCCCGCTCAACTGTGAGATCTTTCTTACACCGGTTTTCTTTTCTATAATATCAACCACAATCCATAATGCAAGAATATTGATACCATGATTCAGCATTTCGAGCATTACACCTTGCAAACTCAACTCATTTGCAGCAAAAATTGCTGCACTCATCAATCCCAAATGCGCGATAGAAGACCAGGCAACAAATCTTTTCAAATCGTTTTGATACAAAGCAATACAACTTGCATAAATAAGCCCTATGATACACAATGCCATTACCAGGTGCTCATATTTAGCAACAGCCGCAGGAAAAATCGGAAGTATCCAGCGAATCACTCCAAAGGCACCCATTTTTACCATCAGTCCACTTAGTACCATTACTGACGGATAATTGGATTGCTCATACACATCCGGTTGCCATGTATGAAATGGGAAAATTGGGATTTTTACAGCAAACGCTATAAAGAAAAGCCAGAACAACCAATCCTGCTGGCCGGAAGATAAAGCAGCATTATAAAATGCATTTATAGAAAAGGAATGTGCTGAATCCGGAGTAACGGGAGCGGTATGAACATACACAAAAATAATCCCCACCAGCATCAGCAGCGAACCCAAAAATGTATAAACAAAAAACTTAAAAGTAGCGGCAATTCTTTTTTCACCTCCCCATCTGCTACATAAAAAGTAAATGGGAATCAAAGCCAATTCCCAGAAAAAATAAAATAATAGTGCATCTGTAGCAACAAAAACTCCCATAATTCCGGCCTGTGTCAAAAGCATTAAAGCGAAAAATGCATTTGCGTTTTTATACTCAGATTTATAAGTTGCTGCAAAAATAAGCGGGTAAGAAAACGCCGTTAAAAATGTAAGCAAAAAACCCATTCCATCGAGGCCAACGGAAAAACTTGAACCGATATAAGGCATCCAAACGTAAGAAACGTTATTATAATAAAAAAATTCCGGATGAGCTGCCACGTCTGTATAACACAAACTGATGACTGAAACAACCAAGGTGGCGATGGAAGATAAAAGTGCAAACATTTTCACACTTTTCTCGTTCTTAATAAAAATAGCAATCAGCCCCGTAATAAAAGGAATCCAAATCAACAATTCAGGAAAAGTATAGTATGTGCCCAGCATTAATTTTATTTTGTAAACAATTGAATAATAAACAATATCAACAAGCCAATAACCATCAATAAGAGGTAAGAACCAACCTGTCCGCTTTGCAATAATCTCAATTGACGGCTTCCATAATTTACACTTCGTCCTACCCCATTCACAATTCCGTCAATTCCTTTTTGGTCAAAAATATTATTTAAAAAAGCGCCTAAAGCGCGATAAGGTTTTACAAAAAGGATGTCGTATGCTTCATCAATGTAAAATTTATTTTTAACTGCCTTTACAAAAGCATTTTCAGAAACAGCAGGTGATGGAGTGTAATTTTTATACTTATTATATCCCCAGATAGAAACAACAATTATTAAAACAGAAGAGACAATGATTAAAATCAAATCGGTTTGATGAGAAACATGATTTTCACTCATAAACGTCGCGGAGTGAGCAAATACCGGAGATAAAAAATCGTTGAATTTATTGGCATTTTTTACAAATACTTCAGGGATTCCGACAAAACCACCAACGATAGAAAGTGTTGCCAGAATAATTAATGGGATCGTCATGGCAGCAGGACTTTCATGAACATGATGTTCCTGTTCCGCAGTACCGCGGAAATTTCCTTTGAAGGTCATTGCCAAAGCACGGAACATATAAAAGGCGGTAAGCAAAGCGCCACCGACACCAAGAATATACAATAAAGGACTTTGGGCAAAAGCTGCAGATAAAATTTCATCTTTTGAAAAGAAACCAGAAAATGGAGGAATACCGGCAATTGCAAGCGTTGCTATAAAAAATGTAACGTAAGTGATTTTCATTTTTTTACCCAAACCACCCATTTTTGTCATGTCTTGTTCTCCTCCCATTGCATGGATAACTGAGCCGGCTGCAAGGAATAAAAGTGCTTTAAAAAAAGCATGGGTCATTACATGAAAAACTGCTGCTGAATAAGCACCAACTCCCAAACCCAAAAACATATACCCCAATTGACTAACAGTAGAATATGCCAATACCTTTTTGATGTCGTTTTGCTTCAAAGCAATAATAGCAGCAACAATGGCAGTTATCAAACCGATGCTTGCAACGCCGGCCAAAGTAACCGGAGCTAATGAATATAAAATATTGCTGCGGGCAATCATATAAATTCCGGCGGTAACCATGGTGGCAGCATGTATCAATGCAGAAACCGGTGTTGGTCCAGCCATTGCATCGGGAAGCCACGTGTATAAAGGAATCTGTGCGCTTTTTCCGATTGCACCAACAAATAATAACAAAGTAATACCAACGATGGCCGGAGAATTGAGCGCAGTAATCGAAGAAATAATTCCATTTTCTGAATTATACAGTGGTGCATAAGAAGCTGTTCCAAATGCAGAAATCATCCAAAATACGGCAAGGAGAAATCCGACATCACCAATGCGGTTCATGATAAAAGCTTTCTTACCAGCGTCATTATTTGCCTGGTCTTTGAACCAAAAACCGATCAGCAAATAAGAGCAAAGTCCTACTCCTTCCCAACCAATGTACATGATCACATAATTGCCGCCCAGCACCAGTATGAGCATGGAAAACACGAATAAATTCAGGTAGGAAAAATATCTTCCAAAGCCGGACTGGCTTTCTTCTTTCATGTAAGAGATTGAATATACATGAATTAAAAAACCAACACCAGTGATAATTAAAAGAAATAAGGAAGTAAGCTGATCTACCTGGAATTCAAATGGAATCAACAATTTGCCCACATGAATAAAATCGAAGTAACGAATGTTTTGTGTAACAAATCCTTCTTTTGAAACTTGCATAAAGATCAAAACGCTGATACAGAAGGAAATAAAAACCACTGCACTTCCAATAATACCGATGATAGTTTTTGAAAGTACATTGCGGGCAAGGCCGTTAATCAAACACCCAATTAAAGGAAGAAGGGGAACCAAATAAATAAGTTGAATTGCATCCATAAACCAAGCGGCAGTGTTTAAAATTTCAAAAATATTTTTCCATTTTCATTCTTATGAAAATGATTTAGTTTTTTAACCGGTTTAAAAAATTGATATCAATAGAACGGGTATTTCTGTACAGCAGGACAATGATTGCAAGTCCGACGCTCACTTCTGCGGCAGCAACGATCATGATAAAGAAAACAAATATTTGGGCGCTTGATGCCATCGAATAGCTCAAAATATTCGCGCCAGCCATGTGCATTTTTGAAAAAGCGACAAGCATTAGATTCACCGAATTCAACATTAATTCAATACACATAAATACGATTATTGAATTGCGTCGTGTGAGCGCGCCGATAATACCAATGCAAAACAAAGTCAGCGACAAAAAAATATACCACTTAATCTCCATGATTATAATTTTACATACAAACCAATTCCCGCAGTATTTGATGCAGGGCCTATTGAAAAAATATCTTTAATTTTCTTAACTGCGATTCCATTGAAAATATCTACTGCCTTATAAGAAGCACCTTTTGTCAGAAACTTTACAATCAATCCAGATCCAATTGCGCCAATTCCAGAATACAAAGCACCATTATAATCCTGTGCTTTTACTGATTTTTCTGTTTTCCTGACCAAACTGTAAACGGCAATGGCAGCGCCGGTATAGGCGGCAGCTTTGTAAATAATTCTGCCGGTTTTAAAAGTGTTGAACAATTTATTTACATCTTCATTTTGTTTCAATCCGAGAATTTCTGCCACTTTAGAAATTTTCTGGATCGGTGTTCTGCCTAACGAAAATTTTGGTGCGAATCCTTTTTCCACATGCATCACTTTACCAATAATATCCTTCAGATCGATATTGTTTAAATCAATCTGTGCAGAAGATTTTTCTGCAAAAAGCAATGCTGCAAAGGCAAACAAAAAAATTGTGACTATTCTCATATCCTGTTTTTTACCACGTCTTTTTTACCGATTAAAATAGCGCCAACCATGGCGCTTAAAAATAAAACACTGCTTATTTCAAAAGGGACTACATACTGATTGAATAACGCTTTGCCAAGATTTTCTGTAAGGCCTACACTTGTTCCAGGTCTCATAAGCGTGTTGGCAGAGTCAGAATGAGAAAGTGCCGCAACCAACACAATCATTAATGTCAGTCCGGAAATAACGCCGGCTAATTTCATATAAACATTTTTCATGGGTTCAGTTTCTGCATTCAAATTCATTAACATAATGACGAAGAGAAACAAGACCATGATGGCTCCGGCATAAACGATGATATTTACGATTGCCAAAAACTGTGCATTCATCAAAACATAATGCCCTGAAATGGCAAAAAATACAATAATGAGGCATAATACACTGTAAATTGGGTTTTTGCTGGCGACAACGCCAATAGCGCCAAATAAGGCCAGCGCAGATAAAAACCAAAAGAGGATTTGTGTTATCTCCATTTGAAAAATTTCGTTTCTAATATTACCTTTCTATTTAATTGTGTCAACCGTTTTTATAAAAACAGAATCTTATTTATTTCTACGTTTACTGCAATCGAACCTCACAAATCCTTTAAATATTCTAAACTCTTTAAACCTATATTTTAAAATAGAAAATGAACTTATTTGTTCTTTTACTATCAATGTTCATTTCCGTGTCCCTGAGGATGCTTTATCCTCGAGCCTTTTGCCTTTGCAAAACCTTCAGGGTCAGTCTTTGGATCAGGAATTAATAAATCTTTTTTTCCATAAATAAATCCTTTTCTCTGGTAATTGGCAGGAGCAAAAGTTTCGGATAAATAAACCGCATCCTTCGGACAAGCTTCTTCACACAATCCGCAGAAAATACAGCGCAACATATTGATTTCGTATTTTGCCGCATATTTTTCTTCCCTGTATAAATGTTCTTCTCCAGGTTTGCGTTCTGCACATTCCATCGTGATTGCTTCAGCAGGACAAGCGAGTGCACACAATCCACATGCTGTACAGTTTTCACGTCCTTCTTCATCGCGGTTGAGGATTTGTAATCCGCGAAAAACGGGACTGAACGGACGAACTTCTTCAGGGTAATTTATCGTAACTTTCTTTTTGAAAAAATGTTTGAGGGTAATGCTCAAGCCCTTCACAACAGCCGGTAAATATATTCGCTCCCAGAAGTTCATTTTCCTTCTGTCAACCGGTTTTAATCTATTTGTTAATGCTTCCATTTCACTATTTTTAATCTGGCTTCTACTTCATTTGTGCTGCAAAAGTATCGTTAAGTTTTAGAAATGCCAGTGATTTTGTCTTAATAAAATTAATGCGCCGGTAACCAACATATTAAAAAGCGCCAATGGCAATAAGATCTTCCATCCCAGATTCATCAATTGGTCGTACCGAAATCTTGGAACAGTCCACCTTACCCACATAAAAAAGAAAATAAAAAGGCAAATTTTAATAAAAAAAACACCTCCTTCAATGATGGTTACCCAATTTTGCCCAATTATATGAACGAGATTTGCATCATTTACAAAAGGAATATCATAACCTCCAAAATAAAGAGTAGTCATTACTGCGCCACTCAAAAACATGTTTACATATTCAGCGAATAAATAAAATCCGAGTTTCATCGAAGAATATTCTGCATGATAACCTCCCATCAATTCATTTTCAGCTTCGGGCAAATCAAATGGAGTTCGATTGGTTTCAGCAAAAGCACAAATAAGGAAGATTAAGAATCCCAAAGGTTGAAGGAATATATTCCATAAATTATCTTTTTGCTGTGCTACCATTTCATTCAGGCTCAATGTGCCGGTTATCATTAATAAAGCAATCAATGTAATTCCTAAAGCAAGTTCATAACTGATGATTTGAGATGCAGCACGCATAGCGCCAAGGAGAGAAAATTTGTTATTACTTGCCCAGCCGCCAATCATAATTCCGTAAACGCCTAAACTCACCACTCCAAAAATGTATAAAATGCCAATATTTATATCGGCTATTTGCAGGGTAACTTCCCGACCGAAAATAAATAACTTGTCGCCCCACGGAATAACCGCACTCACCATAATTGCCGTGAGCATCGCGAGAATCGGTCCGAGAATAAATAAGAATTTGGAAGAAAAATTAGGAACAATTTCTTCTTTAAAAAACAACTTTAATCCATCTGCCATCGGTTGAAGAATTCCAAAAGGACCTGCTCTGTTTGGGCCGATCCTGTCTTGCATAAATGCGGCTACTTTACGTTCAGCATAAGTGGAATACATTGCAACAAAAAGAGAAACCATGACCACAACGATAATCAAGACAAGTTTTTCGGTGAATAAAATCCAGTCGATGGCTAAAAGAATTTGGTTTTGATACATGGTGTAAAAACTAGAATTTTAATTATGGTTTTTTATGGTCATTTATTGATAATCTTTCCGCTGCAGTTTCTTTAATTTCCTTTTCTTCATCGTGTTCAATAAACGTGGTAGATGTCGCCGGGCCTGGTAAAATACTTAAATCGATATCAGGCTCATTGATCTGGCTTACCTCATTGATATCCATCATCAACATCGGTGAACGGCCATTAAGCACTTTATTTAAAGGATCAGGAGGAACGACTTTTTTCAAATAATGATTGGTAGAAATAACCGAATGACGATTTACTTTTGTTGGTCCTTCAATAACCCAATCGACGGTATTTTTCTTTTCAAAGCGGCATGTATTGCAAATCCAGGCTGGTTTTCCATCAATTACCTGTACTTCGCCCCACGGATCTTTCCTGGAAGTAACCCTAAAAACTTCTTC
>JAICYZ010000419.1 GCA_025933935.1 Chitinophagaceae bacterium | reverse complement strand
TGTTTCCATTTTGTTTAATTTTAATCGAAATAAAAAATGTAATAAATATGTAATCAAAAGGAACGTGGAACTCTGGCAGTTATCTGTAGGTTAGGATTTAAATAAACAATTTTTTGAAACAGGTTAATGTTTCGTAAAGTGGAATCGAAAGATGTAAGGGGGCTGCTTTTTTATAGAAATTGGATAATAACCTTTTATAGGAGACCGTTAGCTTTTCTAAATTAGTCAGCAAACGTAATGTTAATAAATGAAACTTACAAACTTTTGTAATTTTATTTTGAAAAAAAATTTTTGTAATGATGTCACGTATTTTCCAATAACCAAACATTTATGCATATTTTCAATTTTGTTCAATAATAATTTTTAAAAAAATATGCTGACCCTATCAAAATATGATGCCGAAAAATATAAAACTCCAACCGGCACTCAACTTTCCTGCAAAGGATGGACACAGGAAGCAGCACTAAGAATGCTGTTAAATAATCTGAATCCTGAAGTGGCAGAAAAACCGGATGAATTGATCGTGTATGGCGGAAGAGGAAAAGCGGCGCGCAATTTCGAAAGCCTTGACCTTATTATCAAAGCATTGAAAGAATTGGAAAATGATGAATCGCTTTTAATTCAAAGTGGAAAGCCGGTTGCCATGTTGAAAACGCATCCAAATGCGCCACGAATTTTAATTTCCAATTCTCAACTCGTTCCTAAATGGGCAAGCTGGGAAGTCTTTGATGAGCTCGAAAAAAAAGGTTTGATGATGTATGGACAAATGACTGCGGGTTCATGGATCTATATTGGCAGCCAGGGAATCGTGCAGGGAACCTATGAAACGTTTAGCGCGGTTGCGAAAAAACATTTTAATAATTCTCTTAAAAATACTTTAAGCGTTACAGCCGGACTTGGCGGAATGGGCGGTGCACAGCCACTTTCGATCACTATGAATGGCGGCGTTTGTCTTGCGGCAGAAGTAGATGAATCAAGGATTGAAAAAAGGTTGAAGACACGTTATCTCGATGAGATGATCGAAGATATTGATGAAGCAATTGACAAAGCTCTCAAAGCGAAAGAAGAAGGGAAAGCATGGAGCATCGGCGTTCATTGTAATGCAGTTGATTTGTTGCAAAGGCTGATCGATAAAAATATTAATGTTGATGTTTTGACTGATCAAACCTCTGCTCATGATCCATTATATGGTTATGTTCCGCAAGGAATTTCTTTGGAAGAAGCAAATGAATTAAGAAACAATGATCCTGAAAAATATACTGCGCTTTCTTATCAAAGCATGAAGAAACATGTGGAATTAATGCTTGAATTACAAAAGCGCGGAGCGGTAACTTTTGATTATGGAAACAATTTACGGGCAAGAGCTTTTGAAGCGGGATTAAAAAATGCTTTTGATTTTCCCGGTTTTGTTCCGGCTTATATCCGTCCGCTTTTTTGTGAAGGAAAGGGGCCGTTTCGCTGGGCTGCATTGAGCGGAGATCCTGAAGATATTCGGGTAACCGACACCGTTATGATGGAGTTATTTCCAAATAATGAAGGAATGATTCGCTGGATCAAAATGGCCCAGGAAAAAATCGCTTTCCAGGGATTGCCCGCACGTATCTGTTGGATTGGCCAGGGTGAAAGAGAAAGGGCCGGGCTTGCTTTTAATGAATTGGTAAGAACCGGAAAAGTAAAAGCGCCGATCGTAATTGGACGAGATCATCTTGACACAGGATCTGTTGCGAGTCCGAATCGTGAAACAGAATCGATGCTGGACGGAAGCGATGCGGTTGCTGATTGGCCGATATTGAATGCTTTGGTAAATACGGCCGGTGGCGCCAGCTGGGTAAGCCTTCATCATGGCGGCGGTGTTGGAATGGGCTACAGCATTCATGCGGGAATGGTTATCGTCGCAGATGGAACGCCGGATGCAGCAGAAAAATTAAGCCGTGTTTTACGAAATGATCCGGGACTTGGTGTTATCCGGCACGCTGATGCAGGTTATGATGTGGCAAAAGATTATGCGAGAAAATTTGGATTGGATATTCAGTTGAAATTGAAAAATGATTTTTAATTTCACATTTCTGATTTGAAATCAATGTTATTTATTTGTTTACTGTACTTAAAAAAACACTACCTGGATTATGCATGAGGTAGTGTTTTGGAACTTTTCTTATAAAATTCATTTGCTCTGCTTCTGATATCGTCCCATTAATACACCAATTGCCAGGACATGTTTTTGCATTTCGTCTTTTAATTCCTGTT
>JAICYZ010000138.1 GCA_025933935.1 Chitinophagaceae bacterium | reverse complement strand
GAGACTCCATCCTATCGTTTTGCCCATACATTGCTGCATATAGACAGTAGCTCCGGAAGAGGAAGCCAGGTAGGCAAAGGTTAATATGAGCAGAAGGAGTTTTTTCATCAGCTAAAATGCAAAGATAATTCTTATTTTTTTTAATGTTGATTAAGATAACGCCTCTGCTTTGTAACCAGCTTTTTCCACTGCCTTAATAATTTCACCCTCTGTCAGGTGTTCATTCGTCACAGTTAAAATTTTTTTCGGGTTTTGTGTGTCTACTTTCCATTTTCCTTCACCGATTTTTTCGTTTAAAACAGGTGTCACTTTAGCAATACACGATCCACACATAATATTTGTCCTAAGTTCTGTTGTTTTCATTTTTATCTCTTTTTAATGCAAATTTATCATTCGCGCCGGCTGTTTTTTTATATAATTCAGGAATACATTTACAGGATTATGGGTTCATGCAAATGTCATCCTTCGTTGCTAAAGCCTAGATAAACCAGGGATAGTGTATGGATAATGCATCGATATTTGATGAAGTGAGTACGAAAGGCATGCAAGAACTAATATTTTTCTTTTATGAGGAAAAAGAAAAATTCTTATCAATCCAAGGAGTGCCTTCCTGACCATTGACGCAAAAATTTCATCTAAGGTTGTCTGCTTAAAAACCTGGAAAAGAAAAGCATCGAATCAATTACATGCTCCTGCCAATAAGTCCATTCGTGACCGCCTTCGTACTCTTCATAGTCGTGCCTGATGTTATTTTCTAACAATTGCTGATGCAAGATGCGGTTGTTTTCAAGAAGCGGATCTGAAAAGCCACAATCAAAACTGATTGCGGGAAGATGATTTTTATATTTTAAAATTGTCGCTAAAATATCTTCCTCCGTTTTATCTTGCTGTAAATAATTTTCAATGTTTTCTTCCACAAATAACTTCATTTGTTCAACATGGGTAATAGAAGAATGGACAGCAATAGCAGTGAAAGTTTTGTGATACTTTACGCCGATTTTCAAAGCGCCGAAACCGCCCATTGATAAGCCGCCAATAAACATTTTTGAATCACCTGTAACAAAAGGAATGCATTTCTTCACAGCAGCAGGAACATCTTCCACGATCCATTTTTCAAAATCAAGATTGTTATGCGGAAGATACGCAGATCCATCGCCCCACAAGCCATCAGAAGGCATTGCGATAATCACCGGCGGAATTAATCTTTTTTTGATCAAGTCTAAAACAGAAATGTGAACGCCGCCGCTTAATGCCCAGCTCCAGGAACTTCCGTAAACGCCATGAAGCAAAATTACCAGAGGGCAATCAGTCATTTCTTCAATGCCTGGCGGCACAAAAACACAAATATCTCCGCGGCCTTTTAAGTTTTTGCTTTTAACAGTAATGTATCTGAGGAAATCATTTTCGAAGCGTGGCTTCGAAATTTCTATTGTACGAAATTCTTTCATTAATTCATTTTTTCTCATAGAATTGGCAATCAACGATTCATCGGCCAAATGCATTAAAGGAATCATGTAGTAATTCGCCTGGAATTAAAAATCAAAACTCAATAACACCTTTTGCATTTTTACCCTGAAGCAAATCGTGAAAAGCTTCTGTAAGTTGTGATAGGGAATACGTACGTGTTACTAATTCTTCCAGCAATAATTCCTGGTTTTCATAACAGTGAACAATAGCCGGAAAATCTATTTGCGGTTTGCATTTTCCATACAACGGATTGATATATTTTTTGTCCCACTCAAATAAGTTCATGTCAATGGTGATCTCTTCTTCAATACCACTAACCTGAACCGCCGTTCCACCATTTCTGATCATTGCGAGCGGCGCTGCTCCTAAAGCCGCTACAGCTGTACATTCGAACGCATAGTCAGCGCTTCTGCCATCCAACAATTCTTTTACTTTTGCTGACGCATTTAACAAGCCTCTATCAGTTTTATCGGCAAGAATAAAATCGGTAGCACCCATTTTTTTCGCCATTTCATAACGGCTTTCTTTGACATCGATTACAATTATTCTTTTTGCTCCGCAAATTCTTGCCGCCTGGATCACATTCAATCCCACACCTCCTGCACCAATTACCACTACATTGGAATCCCGTTTTACTTTTGCCGCATGCACTACTGAGCCATAACCGGTCATGACGCCACAGCCGATAATACTTGCAGCAGCAAAAGACATTTTAGTAGAATTATTCTTTACCACTGCCCCTTTTTTTACCAGGGCATATTCTGATAAAGTACCAAGATTAAAGGAACGGTCAACATTTTGACCCTGGAATATTGTACCTCCATAATGCGCATGACCTCGATTATTCCTGCCTGTTACGGGAGAATTATTTTCACAAATATTATGATTGCCTTTTTTGCATTGGAAGCAATGGCCGCAGGGAATCGCCCAGTTTAAAATAACTGAATCGCCCTCATTAAGATCTTTTACATTTCTCCCAATCTTTTCAACAACACCGGCTCCTTCATGCCCAAGAATCATTTGCTTTCCCCAATTGAGTGAATCATAATCGGTATGACAAATCCCCGCTGCTTTTATTTTTACAAGAACTTCATCAAAAGAAGGTGAATCGACTTCGATTTCTTCAATTGAAAAAGTTCCTTTTCCATCGGTGATCGCCCCTTTGCATTTTATCTTTTCCAAGCAGTAATTTTCTTTTAAATTTTTTATGAAATATTTTGATCGTTACTGATCGTCCTGAAACTCATAATACCAAAGGATTTAATTCGGAATCTGCAATTGTTCCCGGTTCCTTATTCATGAGCCACGTTTTTAAATCATTTTCCTGCCAGGAATTTTTTGGCTCAGCAATTTTTGCATCGTCAGCAAGGTAAATAATGGTAAATACCTCCCGCATAATATTTGAATTATTTCCAGGTGCATTATGAATAGTAAAACCGGTGTGCCATGTGGCATCACCGGCTTTCATGGTTTTTGCACGACTGATTTCAAAATTATTTTCCCGCACATATTTATCAAATTCCTCTTCTGATTTATCTGAAATTTCATAATTAAAAATGCTTCCTTTTTTTTGTGAGCCTCCTGCGAAAGTCAGCATTCCCATGTCAACGTCAATATCCACAAGTGGCATCCACATCGTAACGGTTTTATCAGTATCTATCGGCCAGTAATATTGATCCTGATGCCATGGAGTAGGGCCGCCGCCGGGTTCTTTGAATAAAGCCTGGTCGTGATAAATTCGAACATTTTTTACACCCAAAAGATCTGCAGCAACCTGTGCAAGTCTTTTAGAAAGTACAAACTTTTTTACATTTTCGTCATGCCGCCAAAGATTCATGATTTGTAAAAATGCTTTTCCATACGTATCTCTTTCCTCCATTTTCCTTTTCTCGGTATTGTATTTTAAAGCGGCATTAGTGATAATCGAATGAAATGCTGCTACTTCCTTTTCTGATAATAAACCGCGAATGATTGTATGCCCATCTTCACGAAACTGTGCGATTTGGTCAGAGGTAATTTGCCTCGTATCATTCAGATCAGGCAACGGCTTATTATCAGTTCCCATATCAAAAATTTAAAGCGAAGTAAGCAGAAAATAATATTAACAACAAGGGTGAAAATGGTAAATTATTGGTTTATTTTATCCTAAATTGCACATTTTATAAGTTTGGAAAATAAAATAGGCAATGTCAAAACCAACATTTGAAATAATTACTCCAACCAAAACAGCTTCATTCGTAATTACAAAATTTGATAAGAGGGGATTTTCGGCACCTTTTCACTTCCATCCCGAACTCGAATTGACATGCATCACTCAAGGAAAAGGAAAACGTTTTGTTGGAAATAATATGTCCGGTTTTGAAGAAAACGACCTCGTACTTATGGGCCCAAAGCTTCCGCATTGCTGGAAACTTTCTCCGGCAGAAAAGCAAAAAGCCGGCTCTATGGTTCTTCAATTTAATTATAATTTTTTGGGTGATGATTTTTTTAATTTACCGGAAATGGATGCGATTAAAAAATTGCTAAAAAGAAGTGAAGGAGGAATAGAGTTTGGAGGAAAGATAAAGGAATCTGTAAGAGAAAGGATGGTATTGGCTTTGGAAGAAAAGAAGCAATTTAAAAAGCTCATGATCGTCCTCGATATTTTGAACAGCCTTTCTTTTTCAAAAGAATATGTGCTGCTGAATAAAAAGAATATTGCTTCCTTACAAACAGATGTTAATCAACAGCGAATTAATAAAGTCTTTGCTTATATCGTAGAAAATTTTCATGATGAAATTTCATTGGGTGAAGCTTCAAAAACAATCGGAATGACGACAAATGCTTTCTGTAAATATTTTAAAAAAATAACCCGGAAAACATTTATGGAGACCGTTATTGATTACCGCATAAATTTTGCCACCCAGCAATTGGTTGAAACTGATAAAAGCATTGCCGATGTCTGCTTTGAAAGCGGGTTCAGAGACATTTCTCATTTTTACAAGATGTTTTACTTACGAATGGAATTGAGTCCCTTCAATTATAGAAAACAATTTTTGGGCGAAACTTTTCTTGAAGAATAATCAATTGCTAAATTCAATTCACATTTTTAATTCTTCTTCGCAAAAATGAAAACTGTGTTATTTCTTCTTTTACTGGAATATTTTTATGGAAAAGATTAATACACCCGGTACTTTTCGCGCCAGCCTTTACATTTTATTCACGCTTCTTCACCTACTTTTGCAGCATGATTGCAATAGACGATATTCTTGTGAGCGACCAGGTTGTAGAAGAACAATTTGTGTGCGACCTTGTGAAATGCAAAGGCGGTTGTTGTGTAGACGGTGATGCAGGCGCTCCGCTTGAAAAGCATGAATTAAAAGAATTGAATGAAATATATAATTCAGTACTGCCTTATCTTTCAGAGGAATGCAGGGTGATTCTCGAAACAGAAGGTAAATATGTTTATGAAAAAGAATTCGGATGGGTAACGCCTACAATCAGCAATGGAATGTGTGCTTACGGAATTGTTGACAAGAAAGGAATTGTAAAATGTGGAATCGAACAGGCTTATAATGATGGAAAAATATCGTGGAAAAAGCCAATCAGTTGTCATCTTTTTCCTATTAGAATAAAAAAGACAAAGAGGGCGGAATTGGTAAATTATGAACCACGTGAAGATCTCTGCAGCGCAGCCTGCACACTGGGAAAAAAATTAAAAATGCCGGTTTATCAGTTCTTAAAAGAACCTATTATCCGGAAATACGGGAAAGATTTTTACGAAGCGCTGGAAGCTTCTGCCAAGCATTTGGAAACGACTAAATAACTTTCATTCAATAAATAATGAACCAACTCTTATGAATAAATTTTCCCTATTATCTCTCTCCTTTTTTTTATTCGCATTTAGTTCCTGCACCGTAAATCGCGCAAAGGTCAATAACGATTTAAAAAAATATTTCGATTCCGCGCATGTTGATGGAAGTTTTTCTTTTTTGAATAATCAATTGGGTGATATAACAGTTTATAACATGAAACTTGATACCGAGCGGCTTTCAGCTGGTACATCTTTTAAAATTCTGAATACTTTAATTGGTGTTCAGACAGGAAAAATTACCAATGAAAACACTGTAATCAATGACAGCGGTGCAAATAAAAGTATAACTCTTAAAGAGGCGTTTAATACCTCATCTGTTCCTTATTTTCAATCCTTGGCACGACAAATCGGAAAGGATACAATGAAATTTTGGATCGACTCCATTTCATACGGAAATAAAAATATAAGCGGTCCCGTTGATTCTTTTTGGTTAAATAATAACCTGAAAATTTCCCCGGACGAACAGCTGGGATTGATGAGTAAAATTTATTTTGACCAGTTGCCTTTTCAGAAATATGCACAGCAAATGGTGGAAAGTTTAATGTTGAAAGAAGATAATACTTTGTATAAATTAAGCTACGCAACCGGTACTGGTGTTGATGAAAAGAATAACTCGTTTGGTTGGACCTTAGGCTGGATCGAAGAAAACCGCCACATTTATTTTTTTGTAACATTCGTAAGAACTCCTGATAAAAATGTTGATTTAAAAGCAACCGGAATGCATATTTCCAAATCAATATTGACTGAAATGGGATTTTTTAAAGGGGAGAAGTAACTTTATGCGATATGATTCCATTATTTTCTCTTTCCAGAGAATGAGAAATCATGCCATTTGTCCTTTTACTGGATTTCGGCGCTCATGATAGTAATATTAAACAATTGAATAATTCAACACATAAGACTTTAATAATTCAATAATTTAATACTTCATTAAATAAATAAGTGATAATTGAAGTTTAATTTAGCCGCTATAAATGCTCCATTTCCAATACATAGAATATTTCATTGCACTTGCAGCCGTTCCGCTAATGATTTTTTTGTATTCCGCTTTGATAAAATGGAAACAAAAAACTGCAAAAAAAATTGGTGATCCTTCTTTGGTAAAAGAACTAACTTCTGAATATTCTTCAAAAAATTTCTTAACCAAATTCATTTTATTTATATGCGCATTTACACTTTGTGTTTTCGCCGTGGCGGGATTGGTAACTCCAAACGGTAGCCAGAAAATAAAACGCAAAGGAACAGACATGATGATAGCGTTGGACGTGAGCAAAAGCATGTGGGCACAGGATATACAACCCAGCAGGCTTGAGCGTGCAAAACAGGTAATCTCAAAAATTATTGATAACTCTCCTGATGATCGCATTGGGTTGGTAATTTTTGCTGGTCGCGCTTACTTGCAAATGCCATTAACAGTTGATCATGAAGCGGCAAAAATGTATTTATCAGCCGCTTCACCGGACGATGTTCCAACACAAGGAACCGTAATTGCAGATGCATTAAGAATGTGTGAAGCTGCTTTTAATCCAAAAGATAAAACGTTTAAATCGGTGTTGCTGTTAAGTGATGGTGAAGATCATGATAATGACGCGATAAAAGTGACAAAAGATTTGGCAAAAGAAGGAATTATGGTAAATACAATTGGCATCGGATCTCCACAAGGTGCACCAATAATGGATCCGGAGACAGGCCAATATAAAAAAGATGATAAAGGACAAACCGTAATTTCCAAATTAAATGAAAAAGAATTGAGTGATATTGCTAAAGCGGGAGATGGAATTTATCAACTGTACACTAATACAGATGCGGTTGCCTCAAACATTAAAAATCAATTAGCAAACATTGGAAAAGAAACTACCACGAGTGATAGTTTATACATGTCATTCAAACAATATTTTCAATATTTCCTGGGAGCAGCTTTTATTTTACTGTTGATAGAGTTTTTCTTTTCGGAAAAAAAGAAATCAAAATTAAAAAATGCGGTTGCCTTATTTATTCTCATGGGATTTAGTGTTTCTTCTTTCGCGCAAAGCCCAAAAGAATCCATTATTAAAGGAAACAAATCTTACAAAGAAAATAACTTTGATGCTGCGGAAAATGCATACCGGGATGCGTTGAAAAATTCTGATACAAATGTAACAGCAAGCTACAATTTGGGCAACGTACTTTATAGAAAAGATAATACGGAAGAAGCGGTTAAATCTTATGATAATGCAATTGCAAATGCTAAAAGCAATGCAGTAAAGCAAGAAGCGTTTTATAATAAAGGCGTAGCATTACAGAAGGCAAAAAAACTTCCTGAATGCATTACTGCCTACAAAAATGCTTTGATACTAAATCCAAACGATGAAGATGCAAGACAGAATCTGCAACGGGCATTAAAAGAACAGGAACAGCAGCAGAAGCAGCAACAACAGAAAAATAAAAATCAGAATAAAAATCAGAACAAAGACCAGAATAAAAACCAAAACCAGAACAAGCAGGATCAGAAAAAAAATGACGAACCTCAGCCACAACAATCGAAATTAACCAAACAGGACGCCGAGGAAAAATTGAAATCACTCTTGCAAAATGAAAAGGAATTGCAGGATAAATTACATAAAATAAAAGGCGCGCCGGTACCAAATAGTCCCGACAAGGATTGGTAATTAGCCAGATGGAGCAATAGCGAATTAGCTAATTAACATCGTATTTTTGCATCTTAATTATTACGTCAGAATATGGAACTCTATGCTGAATCTTTAACAGAATATAAAAGATTAAAAACGCTTGAAGTAAAAGTGGGTGATCTGTTGATTGGAAATTATCATCCTATCCGCATACAAACAATGACCACTACCGACACGATGGATACGATCGGTACTGTGGAACAAAGCATTCGTTGCATTGAAGCTGGTGCAGAATTGGTGCGCATTACAGCGCCATCAAAAAAAGAGGCGGAAAATTTATTGAACATAAAGAATGAATTGCACAGACGTGGTTATAAAACGCCGTTGGTTGCAGATATTCATTTCACACCTAACGCTGCAGAAATTGCCGCAAGAATTGTCGAAAAAGTTCGTGTGAACCCTGGCAACTATGTGGATAAGAAAAAGTTTGAAACCATCGAATATTCTGATGCGGATTACCAGGAAGAGATTGAAAGAATCAGAAACCGGTTTACTCCTTTGATAAAAATCTGCAAAGAATACGGAACTGCTATGCGTATTGGAACAAATCATGGGTCGCTTAGCGACAGGATCATGAGCCGTTATGGAGATACGCCAATTGGAATGGTAGAAAGCGCGATGGAATTTTTGCGGATTGCGGAAAGTGAAAACTATTACAACATTGTGCTCAGCATGAAAAGCAGTAACCCACAGGTGATGGTGCAGGCTTACAGGCTTTTGATAGAGAATATGCAAAGCGAATTAGGCCATTGTTACCCGTTGCATCTGGGTGTAACAGAAGCGGGTGATGGCGAAGATGGAAGAATCAAATCTGCAATCGGAATCGGCACTTTGCTGGAAGACGGTATCGGCGACACCATTCGTGTTTCGCTGACAGAAGATTCTGAATTTGAATTACCGGTTTGTGAAAATATTGTAAAGAGGTACGAGCCGTTATCAACCGTTGGTGAGGATAGCAGCGGTGGTAATCTAAGTCCGCGCGTTCCGCCGATAAAAAATTTTTCAAAACTGACCATAACAGGAACGAATACACGAAAAACTTTTGCAGTTCAAAATATAGGAGGAAAAAATGTTCCGGTGGTGATTGCCGACTTTCATAAAAAGATTGCGATACTTCGTGAAGATCTCAAAGAAATTGGATACCGGTATAATCGTGTTACTGATAAATGGAACATTAGTGATATAGCTGCCGATTATGTTTTCTGCGGACAAAATAAAATTGATTTCGCTTTGCCGGGAACGCTGAAATTAATTTACAATCATGATTTATGGAAATTAACTTCTGATAAAACAAAATGTTTTCCTCTTTTAAATGAACAACAATTTCTAAATGATTCTTTAGAAAAATCTTCTGCGATCAATTTTGTAATGCTCGATTGCTATTCGGAAAATACAACTGATTTCGATCACGAAAATTTCTTCGAAAAAATAAAGAATGACGCAACAGCTGTATTTTGTTTAAGAACTGAAAACAGAAATGCCATGCAAAGCATTCGTAGAATGTTTTTGGAATTAATGGACAAAGAAATTGAAAATCCGGCAATCATTATTTGTGACAGCGAAAAACCAACAACTGCTGAAAGCCTGATTCACTTTGCGATTGAGAGCGGTTCGCTTTTAATTGATGGATTTGGAAATGGCATTTTACTGAGCGATCATTATCTGGATAACAATGAAGTTCCTGATTATAAATTAATCAATTCGATTGCTTTTGGAATTTTGCAGGCATCAAGAACGAGGATTTCGAAAACCGAATTTATCAGTTGTCCTTCATGCGGTAGAACTTTATTCGACCTCCAGGAAACAACAGCAAAAGTGAGAGCCGTAACACACCATTTGAAAGGATTAAAGATCGCCATCATGGGTTGTATTGTAAACGGTCCCGGGGAAATGGCTGATGCTGATTTTGGTTATGTAGGAAGCGGCCCTGGAAAGATCACTTTATACAAAGGAAAAGAAGTGGTGAAGAGAAATGTTCCTGAAGGAGTTGCAGTAGAAGAATTGATTACTTTGTTAAAAGAAAATAATGCATGGGTTGAGCCGGCTGTTGCTGCTGCCGTTTGATCAGGCTTCAGCAAAACAATAAATAAGAGGATTTTTATTTTATCATTAAAATCCTTCCTAAAATCTGCTAATTTTTTAAAAATTGGAAATACCAAATAATTGCCTCCT
>JAICYZ010000187.1 GCA_025933935.1 Chitinophagaceae bacterium | reverse complement strand
TTTATTTCGGTTCCTTTATCCAAATCGCTTTTTATATTTATTTGCCCATGCATCATCTCTACATATTTCGCCACAATGTGAAGCCCGAGGCCGGTTCCCGCAATATTTACAGCGTTCGTTGCCCGGTAGAATATTTCAAATAGATGTTCCTGGTCCTTTTTGGAAATACCAATTCCTTCATCTTGGATACAAAATTTTACAAGATGTTTTTCGACAGATGTGGATATGAAAACAGGTTTATTTTCCTCCGAAAATTTCACTGCATTGGAAAGAAGATTAATGAGGATGTTTTTAAATAAAACTTCATCCAAAACAACATCTGTATCTCCGGAATGTTGATAATTTACATATTGACCCGGCTTTAATATTTCAGCCATTTCATTTACCTGTTGGGTAATCAATTCTTTAATGTTAAAAACTGAAACATGAGCGGTCAATTTTCCATCTTCAATTTTTCCAAGAGAAAGAAATTCATTCAAAATATTATTCAGGTTCATCACAGAAGACTTAATGCGTTGCACGTGCTTGTCACGCTTTGGTTGTTCTTCCGTTAAGACATATTTGGCCAACAGAGATGCCGATGAAAGTATGGTGCTTAAAGGTGTTCTGAATTCATGAGAAGCCATCGAAACAAACGCGCTTTTTAAATCGCCCAAATCTTTCTCTTTGCTTAACGCTTTCGAAAGGTCATCTTTAGAAGCTTCTAATTTCTCCATCGTTTCCTGGAGTTTCGATGTACGCGCAGCCACTTTTTTTTCCAGTTCTTCATTCAGTGCTTCCATTTTTTTATTCATGGCAGCAAGCGCTAATCTTTGTTCGCGCAATTTATTTTGTACTTCGATTCGTGTACTAATGTCGCTGATAAAAGCAATCGAAAACACCTCGTCATCGCTGGAGTAGCTGCTAAGACTGATTTCGAGTGGCATTTCAGTTCCGTCTTGCTTTACGCCAAAAAGGTCGCGGCCCATTCCCATTGGCCTTGTCTGCGGGTGTTGCATGTAAATATTCCGGTCGGTCACATGCTGATGATGGTATCTTTTCGGAATCAGGATTTCAACTTTTTTTCCAACCAATTCATTTGCATCAGAATACCCGAATTGTTGCAGTAAAAAATTATTTGCAAGCGTAATTTCTCCGGTTTGGTTAATTACAAGGATACCTAATGAAGCGTTTTGAAATATTGCTTTAAATTTTTCCTGTTCACGCCGTAATTGTTTGTCCATCCGGTTTTTTTTAAAGAAAAAGAAAGTTTTATAAAAAGAATGAAACAGTATGTTCTAAAAAGCTGCTATCAAAAAGAATGAATATGGAATGAATTCACGAAACGGGAAAGATCATACATTCTTACACCTCCACATAACTCTCCAAAGGTTCACAAGTACAAATTAAATTTCTATCACCATATGTATTGTTTACCCGGCTGACAGATGCCCAAAATTTATTTTCTCTTAAATAATCCAACGGGAATGCGGCTTTGCTGCGGGAATAGGCATGATTCCATTCATCGGCGGTGATTATAGCTAACGTATGTGGCGAATTTTTCAACACATTATCTTTTTTATCGGCTTCGCCATTTTCAACACTTTTTATTTCTTCATAAATTGAAATCAGCGCGTCACAAAATTTATCCAGTTCCTGTTTATTCTCGCTTTCTGTTGGTTCGATCATGATGGTTCCTGCAACAGGAAAACTTAATGTAGGCGCATGAAAACCATAATCCATCAGTCTTTTGGCAACATCTTCCGCTTCAATACCGGCGCTGTTTTTAAACGGGCGAAGATCAACAATAAATTCATGGGCACACGTTCCGCCTTTGCCGGTAAACAAAATTTTAAAATACTTTTTCAAACGGGCTTTCATGTAATTGGCATTGAGAATCGCATATTCTGTTGCTTTTTTCATTCCACTTTCACCGAGCATTTTTATGTAAGCATAACTGATCAATAAAATACTTGCAGAGCCATATTGTGCAGCGCTAACGGTTCCTTCATTGTTCTTTCCAGGTAAGAAAGGAGCCAGCTTTTCATTCACACAAATCGGTCCCATTCCAGGTCCGCCACCACCGTGCGGAATGGCAAAAGTTTTATGCAAATTCAAATGACAAACATCAGCTCCAATAAATCCTGGTGCCGTTAATCCAACCTGTGCATTCATGTTGGCTCCATCCATATAAACCAAGCCGCCGTTTTCATGAACGATGTCGCAAATCTCTTTGATCCCTTCTTCAAAAACTCCATGTGTTGACGGATAAGTAACCATGAGCCCGGCAAGCGAATCTTTATTTTTTTCTGCCTGTAATTTTAAATCTTGGATATCAATATTTCCGAGTTCATCACATTTCGTTACCACTACTTTAAACCCGGCCATTACTGCACTTGCAGGATTGGTTCCGTGTGCAGAAATAGGAATGAGAATTACATTTCTATGTGTATCATTTTTGCTTTGATGATATCTTCTTATTGCCATCAATCCTGCAAATTCGCCTTGTGCCCCACTATTTGGCTGAAGACTGCAAGCGGCAAAACCAGTAATGATTGACAACAATTTTTCCAGGTCTTTCACGATAAGATTATAACCTTCTGTTTGTGATGAAGGAGCAAACGGATGAATGCGGCTGAAATGGGCCCAACTTACAGGAATCAGTTCCGTAGCGGCATTCAGCTTCATCGTACATGAACCCAAAGCAATCATTGATTGAGTAAGTGAAAGATCTTTATTCTCCAATGTTTTTAAATAGCGCATCATTTCTGTTTCACTATGATACTTTTTAAACACCGGATATTGTAAAAAATCAGTTGTTCTTTGAAGTGAAGCAGGAATATTTTCCAGATCTGCTTCATTATCAAAAGTGATGGCGGAGGTATCAATATCGCGGGCGGTATCAAAGACACTTAAAATATCAAGCACATCATTTTTTGTAGTCGTTTCATCCAAAGAAATCGTAACCAGATCATCAGAAGAAAAATGAAAATTCATTTCATGTGCCTGCGAAATTTCTTCTAATTTTTCGCGGTTATTTATTTTTAAAGTGAGCGTGTCAAAATAATTGTTGTTCACCAATTCATACCCGCTTTCCTCCAAATGTTCTGCGAGGGCTTGGGTCAATAACGTAATCCTTTCAGCAATTTCTTTTAATCCTTCCGGCCCATGATATACTGCGTACATTGCCGCCATATTTGCCAGCAAAGCCTGTGCTGTACAAATGTTTGAAGTGGCTTTTTCGCGGCGGATATGCTGCTCTCTTGTTTGCAGTGCCATACGAAGCGCACGATTATTTTGAGCATCGATACTTACACCAATAATTCTTCCGGGAATGTTTCTTTTAAATTCATCTTTGGTAGAAAAAAATGCTGCATGAGGTCCGCCAAATCCCATTGGCACTCCAAAGCGTTGGGAAGAACCAACGGCAACGTCGGCCCCTAGTTCGCCGGGAGGAGTTAATAAAGTAAGCGCGAGCAAATCGGTCGCCATCACTACAAACGCATTTATCGAATGCACTTTTTCGATGAAGCTTCTGTAATCTTCAACGCTTCCTTCGCTGTTAGGGTATTGAACAATTGTGCCAAAAAACTGTTCATCCAAGGAAGCAGTCTTATAATTACCAAAAACCAGTTCGATACCAACAGGTTTCGCTCTTGTTACTAAAATTTCTTTTGTTTGTTCAAAGATTTTTTCATCTACAAAAAACTTTCCGGCAGTAATGTGATCGTGATCTTTATTTTTATGATTGAAAAGCATCGCCATTGCTTCAGCGGCGGCCGTGCCTTCATCCAGCAGACTTGCATTGGCAATTGGCAAAGCGGTTAAATCGCTTACCATGGTTTGAAAATTCAATAAGCTTTCCAGCCGCCCCTGTGCGATTTCAGCCTGGTAAGGGGTGTATTGCGTGTACCATCCGGGATTTTCAAAAAGATTTCTTAAAATAACGGATGGAGTTATTGTGTCATAATACCCCTGGCCGATGTACGATTTGAAAACCTTGTTTTTGTTGGCGATTTTTTTTAATTCGCCCAGATATTCAAATTCGCTTATTGGTTGAGCGATATCTAATTTTTTATTTAGCCGGATTCCCGTAGGAACGGTTTTATCGATCAATTCATCGAGTGAACCAACGCCAATAGTGGCAAGCATTTCGTTAGTTTCGGTTTCGTCAGTGCCTATGTGCCTGGAGAGAAATTCTGAAGATTGTTTTTCAAAAAGATTCATATAAAAAAGTGCTTTTATTTTCACAGTAAACAAAGAAAAAAGGAGGATTTTTATTTTGTAGTGAAAAAGACCGCGCGAAGTTACAATTAGAAATGTAATTCTGTTTTCCATTAAATTTGATAATGTCGAAAATTTATCAATATCTTAATTCATGGTATTTTTATTTATACCAATGATCACTTCTCGTTGATGTTGATATAGTGTACAAGAACGACAGGTGAAATCGGAAGTAATTTGGGTACAAATAGATATTCAGTTTCACTGAATAGATATATATTATAACTCATTATTAAACCCGTTGCATGATGAATTGACAGACGATCTGATTGTTATTTAATTTTAATACAAAATTTTATTGCGCACAGTTTAAGCATTTTCGAAGATTTATCTTTGCCGGATGAATGAAGACATTCTGAAAAACTGGGAAAAGAAATCCGGGGAAAATCAGAAAAAATATAAAGCTTTTTTAAAACGCGCTGATAAAAACAAAGTGCTGAAACAGCTACCAGATCTGCATGAAGAAGCTTTTGAAAAAATTGATTGCCTTTCATGTGCCAACTGCTGCCGCAATTATTCTCCAAGATTTAAAACGCCTGATATCAAAAGAATTTCGAAGCATTTAAAAATGAAAGAAGGCGCTTTTATTGAAACGTATTTGCGGGTGGATGAAGATGGAGATTATGTTACCAAAACTTCTCCTTGTCCTTTTTTAGGAGAAGACAATTTCTGCGCGATTTATGAACATCGTCCTTCCGATTGCCATCGGTTTCCCTATACGGATGAAGATGTGATTTTTAAACGTCCTGCCATTACTTTAAAGAATTCTACCTTTTGCCCGGCGGTTTATTTTGTGTTGGAAAAGTTGACTGATATAACAAAGTGAATCTTCCAGTAAACAAAGAAATAGTAAGTTTTTTTATTTACGGAACATGAATGTATTTATGCATTTGCAAGGAAAATTGCCATTGTGGATGCGCCAGAATGTATTCAATTATTAAGGGGGTTACTTGTTCCGATCTGCTCCATTCGGGTTGAAGATACATTTTGCAATTTGCCGAAACTTCTGCAGCATATTTTTCTGCCCATTGAAAGTCAGATTTATTAAAAATAATAATCTTCAGTTCATTTGCTTTTTTAAGGATTGCCGGAAGCGGTGGCTTGAATTTTTTTGGCGAAAGGCATATCCAGTCCCATGTTCCGGTCAAAGGCGATGAGCCGGACGTTTCAATATTTGTTTGAAATCCTTCTTTTTGTAAAGCCGATGTCAGCATTTCCAGATTATACAATGTAGGTTCACCACCTGTTATTACTGCAAGCCTTGCCGGATTTTCTATTGCTTTCGAAACGATGTCTTCTATTGTTTGTAAAGGATATAAATCTTCGTTCCAGCTTTCCTTTACATCGCACCAAACGCAGCCAACATCGCAACCGGCAAGACGAATGAAATAGGCAGCTTTTCCCTGATGAAAACCTTCGCCCTGAAGCGTGTAAAAAGCTTCCATAATCGGAAGCGTGGTGGTGTTATTTATAGTATTTATAAGATTCAAAGTGTTCAAGGTGTTCAAATTTCAAAATTGCATGTTGAATGTTCAATTTAGCAGCTCAATAATTGCATAATATTAATCATTAAACTCAGCTGCCTTGTAAGTATTCATCAGCAAAGCCGCAATGGTCATTAATCCTACGCCGCCGGGAACAGGAGTAATGTAGCTGCATTTTGGCGCTACATTTTCAAAATCCACATCGCCTTTCAGAGCAAATCCGCTCTTTTTTGTTTCATCTTTTACCCGGTTTATTCCTACATCTATTACCACCGCGTTTTCTTTTACCATATCTGCTGTTACAAATTTTGGTTTGCCGATAGCCGCAATTAAAATATTTGCTTTTTGTGCAATTGATTGAATGTCTTTTGTGCGCGAGTGGCAAAGGGTCACCGTTGCATTTCCGTATTCATTATTATTCCTGCTGAGTAAAATGCTGAGCGGTGTTCCGACGTTGTTGCTTCTTCCTATAATCACTACATTTTTTCCGGAAGTTTCTATTTTATAATGCTGAAGCAACAGCAGAATTCCAAATGGTGTGGCAGAAATGAACGTCGGAAAACCAAGCACCATATTCCCAATATTCAATGGATGAAAACCGTCGACATCTTTTTTTGGAGCAATTTGGAGAATTACTTTTTTCTCTGAAATATGCTTTGGCAAAGGAACCTGCACTAAAATACCATCAATTTCTTTATCATTATTTAATTCGGTTATTTTTTCCAACAGCATTTCTTCTGTAATATCACTTTCATATTTGAAAAGCGATGAATTAATGCCGACTTCTTTGCAGTTTTTCACTTTGGAAGCTACATATGTTTCGCTGGCCGGATCATTACCGACAAGAATGGCAGCGAGATGTGGAACTTTTTTTCCTTTTGATGTTAATGCAGAAACTTTATTTTTTAAATCTTCCTTGATGGCCGCCGACGCCACTTTTCCTTCTAATAATTGCATGGTTGCAAAATTAACCCAGGAAGAGGGATTTTGGAGCAACTTATTTTTTTGAAATTACACAGAGAGCCAGATTATGCAGAGAAACACGCAGTCCACAGAGAATCAAATTACACCGAGAACCACAGAGAACCACAGAGTTCCACAGAGAAGCAAGTTTGATCAAGAGTTATACACAAATTAATGCACCTACCTTTTAAGTCCATTCTTTAAAAGAGCCAAATTAAAGTTTATAAGAAAACCGACTTGCTTCTGAGAAAATTTCATGTAGGTAAGAATTTGCGCTTCATGAACCTCATTAAGTGTCTCCACTGTTTTCAATTCCACAACAACTGTGTTTTCAACAAGAATATCCATGCGATAGCCGCACTCAAGTTTTATTTCTTTGTAAACTACAGGAACTGCCTTTTGTCTTTCAATATATAATATATAATCCTGTTTTAAGTAATTCATAAGTGAGGCATTCTTCATACGCGGACTCCAATAATCCCGGTCCTAAAAATTTGTGCACCTCTATTGCAGATCTATGATGTTTCCTGTTAGATTTTGATGTTTAAATTCATTTTCCATTTTGTTTCATTTAAGTGTTAGAAATTAATAAATGCTTTTCTCCGTGGCTCTCTGTGTCTTCTCGGTGCAACTCTGTGTAATATACTTTATAACGACTAAGAGAAACAAAGAGAAACTAAAGTGGCTCGGGAACGCGTAATACTCGCAGTAAT
>JAICYZ010000027.1 GCA_025933935.1 Chitinophagaceae bacterium | reverse complement strand
TTAAAATAAATCCCGATTCTGATGGTGCCTATTTAGTAGCACTCCTCGTCACCACAAACAAAGTTTTAATGCAAATTCTTGTTTCACAGTTTATGCGCGATTAAAAATAACTTAAAAGTAAATTTAAAAAAATGAAGGGAGGATGAATGAATTCACCCTCCGGTCATTATTATGAGAAAAAACTTTTTTAAAAAAACCCAGTATTAAAAAGACATTTTTACTGATAATTAGGGTCCTGTTTTCCGCACTTTTTAAAATGATGCTCTGAAACCCTTACTGCTATTGGCTCGGGTTTTGAAAATGGGTGTCCCGCTGCTATATTTGTTTATGTTTTTAAGAAAAAAGAAAAACAAGTCTGGCAGTATTTCCATTCAAATAATTTCTAAAGAAAGAGGAAAATACAAAGTTGTCAAAACAATTGGCAGTAGTGATAATGAACAGCAAATTCAAAAATTGGTTTTTCTTGCCAAACAGGAAATCGAGCGATTAAACAGTCAATCAAAATTATTTATTTCAGAAAATGATGCAGTCATTGAACAGGTATTTGAAACTTTAGGAAATGCAAGTATCAGAACTGTAGGGCCGGAAATTATTTTCGGTAAAATATATGACAGTATTGGGTTTAATAAGATAAAAGAAGATTTATTTAAGCACCTTGTAATTGCGCGGTTAGCTTTCCCTTTGAGTAAATTGAAGACTATTGAATATTTATATCGCTTCCAGGGAGTGGTACTTAATATAGATACAGTTTACCGTTTTTTAGATAAACTCAATAACAAGTTGAAAGGACAAGTAGAACAAATTGCTTTCGCACATACTTTAAAAATTTTAGATGGTAAAATAAGTATTGTTTTTTACGATATGACCACACTTTATTTTGAAGCAAGCGATGAAGATGACTTGCGGAAAGCAGGATTTAGCAAAGATGGCAAGCATCAGAATCCACAAATCTTTTTAGGGCTGCTGGTAGGATTAGGCGGTTATGCAATCGGCTACGATATCTTCGAAGGCAATATTTACGAAGGCCATACACTCATTCCTTTTGTTGAAAAAATTACCGCAAAATTTAACCTTGATAAACCAATTATTGTTGCCGATTCCGGTTTGCTATCCAAGGACAATATTATCGCTCTTGATGAAAAGAATTATCAATATATCATAGGTGCCAGATTAAAAAACGAATCGGAAAAAGTAAAAAAAGAAATACTTGCCGACAAACTGATTGACAGTGGAATGATGGTAATAAAAAAATCACCTAACACACGCCTTATCATAACCTATGCCAGCAATAGAGCCGCTAAAGACGAACACAATCGTAAAAGAGGATTACAACGATTAGAGAAGCAAATAAAATCAGGCAAGCTTACTAAATCAAGTATTAATAATAAAGGATACAACAAGTATTTAAAATTAGACGGGCAAATCTCAATTGAAATCGATTATGAAAAGTTTAAACAAGACAGTTCCTGGGATGGATTAAAAGGCTATATCACTAATACAAAGTTATCGGATAAGGAAGTTATTGAAAACTATAAAAACTTATGGCATATAGAAAAAGCATTCCGGATGTCAAAAACGGATTTAAGAATAAGGCCAATATATCACAGGCTTCGCCGTCGCATTGAAGCACACATCTGTATTTCGTTTACAGCCTATTGTATTTATAAAGAATTAGAACGCATTCTTTATAAAGAAAAATCAACGCTATCTCTTAGAAAGGCGGCTGAGTCAACTCATAATATGTATGAGATAACATATACCCTTCCCAAATCAAAACACACTAAATCCAGATTATTAAAAATGAATGACGAGCAGGCCGAACTATACGAAATTATTCGCAAAATTTTTTAGGGTGTCCCAAAAATGAAAACAGGAAAATAACTTAAAAGTAAATTTAAAAAAAATGAAGGGAGGATGAATGAATTCACCCTCCGGTCATTATTATGAGAAAAAACTTTTTTAAAAAAACCCAGTATTAAAAAGACATTTTTACTGATAATTAGGGTTTTGATATGCTGCTAATTCTGACGCACTCATCTGCATATTGTTCAATTGGCCAATCGGTATAGGACGCAGATAAAGATATGGTTGAATGTTTCTGGTTATTGTTTTTGGCGTATGATCGCCATAATTGTTTCCTGCAATCTGGTAAGAGGAAGCGAGATTTCCCCACTCCTGTGTACGCACTAAATCCAGCCAGCGTCTACCATCTCCATAGTATTCACGCGAACGTTCTGCCAGAAGATAATCAATGGTTATGGTTGCAGGAGTTGCAGCAATCATGGCTGCACTATTGTCTTGTACCAGCGGGGCAGCTCCGTTATTGCTATAAGTCCACATTCCTGCACGTGCACGAATGACATTAATCAGGTCACGCGCACTTTGGCCCGCCTGGGTAGTAGCACCCATTACCGCAGCTTCAGCTGCAACAAAATAAAATTCAGAGAAATAAGCAATGATAAAAGGACGGGTACTCGCTGCATTCGGTTGTCCTAAAGTACCATTATTGTCTGTACGATATTCACCCAGCTTCCAAAGCCCCGGATACACTACTCTGCTGATGCCGTCTGGCCCAATTACCCAACTTGAATTTCCAGGTAAAGTACCCGCACCTATATTGCTGTTACCCTGGCCAGTTGGATAGCTGATTGCCGGATTCGGCTCGTCAAGAAATGTGAGTACAGCGTCACCTGGGTTTATTGGCAAATTATTGGCATTATACAAAGTCGTCTGGCTAACACCGGTGCCGATTAAATTCCAGTTCCCACGATAAGTGGTAACAAAAGTGCCATCGTAACGCGAATCATTGGTTTTATCTGCAAAAGTGTTTGTAATAGCTCCGATGGTAGGCGCCATACGTGTCCACGGACGTCCAAGTGGTTGAGTGGCAGCACGCTGAACTGAACTTACCGGACTCCAGCCCGTACTGGTTTTACTGCTTCTCAGCACCGTATAATTCCACGTCATCATCCACCCTGCAAAGTTATCCTGGCCACCGCCGCTGCCGTACGTAAGGCTTGCTCCGTTGGAAAGTTCATTAAGTTGAGTGTGATCTGCATAAAGCAGTTCTTCCTTATTTCGGTCGTTAGCGCCATTATGTAAGTCATAGAATGTCGGCATCAGGCCATATTGGCCGGGATCATTAATGGCGGCGGTTGCTGTATCATAAGCCTCTTGAAAGTAATAAGAGGCATCTTTTCCGTCAGGATCCTTTCTGTCAGCAGCGGGATAGGTTGGGATATTATTTGGATTTTTCAGCCACCAGGCATAGGTAAGCGCTGCTTTCGCCAAATACAGTCTTGCAACAGTTTTTGTTACGCCGCCAATTACGCGAGGGTTTACCGGTAAATCCATAATCGCTGTATCAAGGTCAGGAAAAATCGCCTTGCTATATACTTCCGGAACCGTGTTGCGGGTGGAAAGCGCAACGGGATTCGTATTAAATTTTAATATTCCTGAACCTAGGTCTAAAGGCACTCCTCCGAACGTTTGCACCAGTTGAAAATAGTAGAATGCGCGAAAGAATCTTGCTTCTGCAACCAGGGCCGGAGAAACTCCTGCTGCTGATCCATTTTCAATAACTCCGCTGGCAGTGTTGATAGCACCAAATGAGTTATTCCACAACACGTCAGAACGACTTGTTTGGGAACTGATGTCGCCTTGACCTGACAAATCCATTACCAGGAAATTTCCATCGGCACTTTGGCCATATGTTACTTCATCAGTACCAGTTTCGCCGGTATTGTAATAATACGCATTTCCATAAATGTTGCGCAGGTTAGCATACAGTGACGTGATTCCACCGGTTACACCTGCTTCGGTACGGAAAAAATCCGGTGTATTGATACTCCGTGGCGTTTCCTGCAGGATCTTAGAACAAGAGGTAAAAAGCAACGCAAGCACAGCTATTGCTGCGGCACTTAAGTAAGTTTTTTTAATTGTACTTTTCATGATTATATGAATTTAAAATGTCAGGTTAATACCAAGCAGGTAATTTCGTGTTTCCGGTGTGTTTGTACCGACTGTTAAGATGCGGTGTGGGTAGCTCGTTACCGCTGCGTTTTGATCACCATAGGAATTCGTTTGCGGGTCCATACCTGTTTGCTTATAATATGGTGAGAACATCACAAATGGATTCTGTACCAGGAAGTAGAGTCTGAGCCTGTTAATACCCGCGTTTTTCGCCCAGCTCATATTTGAAAAGTTATACCCGAGTGACAGGGTTTGAACTTTCAGATAAGAAGCATTGAAATAACCGAGCGTGCTTCCATACTTTGGATTATCACCACTTAATACACCGGCAGGATTTGGATAGGTAGCATTGGTATTGGTAGGAGTCCAGTAGTCCACTTTTACGTTATTCCTACGACCTGTCAGCAAATTTAAATACCCGGAGGACGAATATAATGTGCTGACAAGGATGCCACCATTTTGAAAGAGTCCGACTGCAGTAAAGTCAAATCCCTTGTACGTTACGGTGGTATTAAATCCGCCCTGGAAATTAGGGTCCATATCCATTATTTGTTCGTCAGCAGGGCCTATGGCTCTTGTAGGAACACCATTGTCATAAGTACCCGTGTATTGTACTTTGATCATACCAACATTTCCGCCGGGCTCCAATATATTCAAATTGGGATCTTTCTCTTGCCAAAGTCCAATTTTTTTGTAATCATAAATTACATTTAGCGGATGACCTACGAACCAAAGATTACCTATATTTTGAGTTTGACCGGAAGCAAGTGATACAAGTTTGTTTTTGTTACTATAGAAATTAACACCAGCTGTCCAGGTCCAGCCATTATGGTTGTCCAATATGACACCGTTGAGTGCAAGTTCCCACCCTTTATTTTCCGTATTTCCAATATTGGCGGTAAAGCTGCTTACTCCTGTTGTGGCTGGAAGGGCTTGTCCTAATAGAAGGTCATTTGTTTTCGTAATATAGTATTCAATGGTACCTGAAAGGCGATTTTTTAGGAGTGAAAAATCCAGGCCGTAGTTCCATGTTTTTGAATACTCCCATCCGAGATTAGGATTAGGAAGTAATGATACATAATAACCTACCACGTCATTAGACGGGCCAAAGTTGTATGGCATACTGGTCAATTGTCCAAGAGTGGAATATGGTGTAACAGCTTGGTTGGATGTTTGTCCAAAGCCGGCCCGTAACTTCAATTCATTTACGAGCGATACGCTTTTCATAAACGATTCATTTGCAATATTCCAACCAGCAGAGATTGCAGGATAAGTATGCCATTTATGACCGGGCGCAAGGATTGAGGAGCCATCTGAGCGAACAATAGCTGTTAGCATATAGCGGTCTGCGTATTCATAAATTGCACGTCCCATCCAGGATTGCAATCCAGTCTGAGTATAATTTTGATAATTTGGATTAATCGTAATTTGACCTAGCGCCTGTCCGAGGTTATAAAATTGAAGTGCATCATTCGGAACGCCCTGGGCGGAAACATTTGAACTGTTATAAGTGTCCTGCTCTGCAGAATAAAGACCGGTAAGGTTCAAATGGCTTTTTTCACCAAACATGCGGTCATATGTCAGCAGATTTTCGATGGTCTTGTTCAGCGTTACAGAATGGATGATAGTAGCAACGGAAGGAGTTGTAGCGTTTGTGCTGGTAATACCTGTTCCTGTATAACTGCCATTGTCCACAGTACTATAGTTCAAGCCGACATTCACCCGGTATTTTAAGCCTTTAACCCCCGGGATGTTTAATTCTCCGTATATATTATTAAATGTTCCCAGCGTCTTTATCGGGTTTAGCCACTGATCTTTTAAACTGTCTACAATATATCTTGTTTCATTCCAGGAATTATCCAATGGCATTTGAATACTTTGCTTCAGTGACCCATCTGCATTATATGGGCTTGCCAAAGGCGACATGCTCAAAATATTATATATACCTACTTGCGAACCATTTGAAACATTATAGTCGGTATTGGTGCTAAAGCCTACCCGGATATATTTACCGATTCCCTGGTCAATAGAACTATTAATTGAGTACCGTTTAAAGTCCTGTGTAGGAATCAATGATTGATCATCGTAATAGCCTAAAGCAAAATGGTAACTGCCTTTTTCGGAGCCGCCGGAAACATCCAAATTTTGGTTTGTAAGCGGAGAAGAAGGCCTGTAAAAAAGCTTTTGCCAATCAGTATTTACACCATGCGTTTCGCCTGCACCTATTGCAAACCTACCGGCTCTGCTCCGTAGGCTATCCAGTTCTACTCCATTCATCATCGGAAAAGGCGCCCAGAGTTTGTGAATGCCATAATACCCATTGTAACTGATTTTAGGTTTTTGTCCCATTGCACCTTTATTGGTTGTGATCAATATAACCCCATTGGCGCCACGTGAACCATAAATAGCAGTTGCAGAAGCGTCTTTTAGAACGCTGATACTCTTTACGTTTGCCGGATCGATATCGCTGAATGAACCAGAAAAGGGAATTCCATCCAGTACAATCAGGGGGGCATTGCTGGCGGATATGGAACGCTGCCCGCGGATGAGAATTTGCATCGGAGCGCCTGGTTGAGTGGAAGTTTGTGAAATCTGTACGCCCGGTAAACGTCCCTGCAAAGCATTCGAAATGTTAGAAGATGGAACCTCATTAAGCTTTTGACCGCTTATTGACGAAACCGAACCGGTTATCGCTTCTTTTCTTTGCGTACCATAACCAATTACTACTACTTCATTCAACCCGGTGACGGCGCGGTTTAATGTTACATTTAAAGATTCTCTTCCATTGACTTTAACTTCCTGGTCTGTAAAGCCAACAGATGAAACGAGGAGCGTACTGTTTGGAGAAGCTTTGATTTCAAAGTCGCCATTAGGATTGGTACTTACTCCCGAGTTTTCGCCTTTTACTATAACAGAAGCACCGATTACCGGCTGCCCCGTTTGATCGGTAACTCTTCCCTTCACATTCGTGCTTTGGGAAAAGGCGGCAAAGGGAATCAGGAAAAAGAGTAAAATAAACAGTGGCAGCTTCGCTGGCCATTTTCTGCTGATTTGCAGAGTCGGATTTTGTTTTTGTAAACCTTTCATGAGAGAGCAGTTTTAAATTTAAAAGTTAGGAACCGGTGATCGTTTTTATAAAAAGTTCAATTGCTTTTCGATGTTTCAAAAAAAAATTATTTGCGTTCTGAAAACAGTTTATGATGAAAAAAAAAAACAGTAAAATTTATTTTATTGAGAATGATCCGTTATTTTCATTTCCCTGATCCGCGGAGGTTAACTTTTGTGATTTTTTTTACATTTGAATCCTAAAAAAAATCTACAAATTAATCATTGAAATCCGGAATTCATTCTTCTGAAACACTTGCCGGCAAAGGAGTTCAATCATTATTAGAAAGAAAATCGTTTATTTTTAAAATTCATTGTCTTCTTCTTTGCCACGACTAAATTAGGAAAATTTTATGAAAATGTAACCGTTTACATTTTTTTTTCAAAAAAAAGTTAATAAAAGTTATTTTTAATTAGTTTTACAGTATCCTGTTAAATGTAAACGATTGTAAATGCCACAGCACAAGGAAGTTACAATTTATGATATTGCCTCTGCGTTGAATATTTCTATTGCGACGGTTAGCCGCGCTTTGAAAAACGACCCTGTTGTCAGTAAACAAACAAAAAAGAAGATTTTTGATTTGGCAGGCAAAATGGGCTACCGCACCAATCACTTTGCAAGAAACCTGCGCAATCAGAAAACAAATACGATCGGAATTATTGTTCACGAATTAAACAGTAATTTTATTACTTCCGTGTTGGCAGGTGTAGAAAAAGTAACCACAGAAGCAGGCTACGACCTCATCATAGCCCATTCATCCGAAAGTTTTGCGAAAGAAATTGCGAACGCAAAAAATCTTTTTCATAAAAGAGTAGATGGATTGATTGCTTCTCTTTCTTTTGACACAAAGAACCTGGATCACTTTGAACCTTTCAAAGAAAAAAATGTTCCTGTAGTATTTTTTGATCGCGTGGAACAGGACGGGAAAAACACGGTGGTAGTAATTGACAATGATAAAAGCGGCTACCAGGCTACTGAACATTTGATACAACAGGGTTGCAGAAAAATTGTTCATATTACGTCCAGCCTTAAGCGAAATGTTTATTCTAAAAGATTTAAAGGATATAAAGACGCCTTATTTGATTATGGAATTCCTTATGACGAAAATTTACTGATCGTTAATGACCTGTCTGAAAGTGCAGCAATTGAATCGGCGATGCAAATACTTAAAATGGATCCCTTGCCTGACGGCGCTTTTATTACCAACGATTTTGTAGCCGCCGTAGTGATGCGTACTTTAAAGGAAAATAATATCAAAATACCGGCTGATATTGCGATGGTTGGATTTAATAACGATGCCATATGCACGCTTGTAGAGCCGGCCTTGTCGACGATCAATTACCCGGGAATAGATGTTGGAGAAGTTGCCGCCCGAAACCTGATCAATCATCTGAAGGGAATTGGCAATTTACAGAACACGAATACGATAATTATTCGTTCCAATCTGATCATCCGGAAATCTTCTTTAAAAAATGACTCATTCGAAAAAAATATCAAAATTAAAAATCAAAAAAAGAACTTGAGTAAAATTGAATCGAAGTAGTAACAAATCTATGTTGAAAGAAAAGGAAATAACGATCTATGACATTGCCAGCAAATTGAATATATCGATTGCCACGGTAAGCCGCGCATTAAAAGATGACCCTGTTGTAAATAAAAAAACGCGCAAAAGAGTTTTCGAAGCGGCCGAACAAATGAGCTATCGTTCCAACCACTTTGCTCGAAATCTTCGCAGCCAGAAGACGGAAACCATTGGTGTAATTGTGCCAAAACTTAACAGTCATTTCATGTCGTCTGTAATTGCCGGTGTTGAAAGTGTCGCCAACAGGCTTGGTTATAATCTTATTATAAGCCAATCGTCTGAATCAGTAGAAAAAGAAATAGCGAATGCGAAAACCATGTTCAACAATCGTGTGGATGGCTTACTTGTTTCACTCGCTTACAATACGCAAGATCTTTCTCATTTTGATATTTTTCAAAAAAGGAATATTCCGGTTATATTTTTTGATCGGGTCATGGAGGATGAACATTACACGAATATCGTCATTGAAAATAAAAAAGGAGCTTATCAGGCTACAACTCATTTAATTGAACAAGGCTGCAAAAGAATTATTCATATCACGGCCTCTTCAAAACAAAATGTTTACAAAGACAGACTAGCCGGATACAAAGAGGCGTTGGCAGATCATCAAATGAAATTTGACAAAAAAAATGTGATCACCGGCAACCTGAGCCTTGAAGCAGGAGAAGATGCGGCGGAATTAATTTTGAAAATGAAACCTTTGCCTGACGGGGTGTTTGTAGCCAACGACAACTGCGCTGTTGGTTGTATGAGTACGCTCAAAAATCGTGGAATTCGTATTCCTGAGGATATTGCATTTGTTGGGTTTAATAATGATGCAGTTTCTAAAGTAATCGAACCAAATCTCACAACTATTAATTATCCCGGTTATGAAATGGGTGAAGTTGTGGCACACAATCTTATCAATCATTTAAATGGAATATCAACCATTCAAAGTACGAATACAATCATTTTAAGATCAGAATTAGTTATCCGGCAATCTTCAAACAAACAATTGAAAAAATTTTAAACAAATAAAAAAGAGAATGTAGTAAACGGACAAATAAAGAGATTTTCATTTTTAAAAAACGATAAAAAATAATGGAAACAAACCAACAGAAAAAAGTGGCAATAGTTACGGGTGGTGCGTCAGGAATCGGTTTTGCAATTTCAGAAAAATTTGTAAAAAATAATATTACGACGATCATCATCGGGCGAAATGAAGAAAAATTAAACAATGCGAAAAGTCAATTGGGTAGGCTTTGCGAAGCGGTTACATTCGATTTAAATGAGCTTTCTTCGATTCCGGAATTGATAAAAAATTTGGTAGAAAAATATTCAAAGATTGACATATTAGTCAACAATGCAGGCATCAACCTAAAAAAAGAATTCACTGAAGTAAGTGATGAAGATTTCCAAAAAATTATGCTTACAAATGTGGAATCTATTTTTTCCATTTCGCGGGAAGTAGTAAAATCTATGATTGAAAATAAGAGCGGAAGCATTGTAAATATCAGTTCGATGGCTTCGCAATACGGCTTGCCAAAGGTGATTGCCTACAGCGCTTCAAAAGGTGCCATAGAAGCGATGACACGAGCGATGGCGGTGGAACTTTCTCCAAAGGGAATCCGTGTAAACTGCATTGCACCTGGTTTTATCGCCACAGACATGTCCGCCAAGGCTTTGAACAACGATCCTGAAAGAAAAAATAAAGTATTGTCAAGAACACCAATGGGCAATTTGGGTGCTCCTTCCACAATTGGAGACGCAGCGTTGTTCCTTGCAAGTGAAGAGTCGTCCTACATCACAGGAGTTGTATTGCCGGTAGACGGGGGGAATTCGATTGGATTTTGATTTACAGTAAACGAAGTTTTAAGCTGTTTTTTCATTTTTAATTTTTAAAAATTGCAGGATGAAAAGAATATTTATTTGCTGTGCCGTTATTTTTCTCGCCGGTAATTTATGCGCACAAAATTTTATTTCTGATAAAAATGAAAATGCAGATTTTCCAATTGTTGCAAGCACGGCAACTACAATCTATACAGATAAAAATGATGATTGGCTCATTCAAAAAGCTGCTTCTCTTTTTCAACACGATGTAGAAATCGTTACAGGCAAAAAGCCGGAAGTGAGCACCGAACTTCCTTCCAGAGCAAACGACGTAATCATTATCGGTTCTATAAAAGGCTCAAAGCTCATTCAGCAATTAATACAAACAAAAAAGATACATGTTGATTCTATCAAAAATAAATGGGAATGTTACCAGATTCAAATTGTCAAAAATCCTTTTAAAGGAATAAGCCAGGCACTTGTGATTGCCGGAAGTGATAAAAGGGGCGCAGCTTATGGCGTATTTACCATTTCAAAACAGATAGGCGTTTCACCGTGGTATTACTGGGCAGATGTTCCGGCAAAAAAGAAGAAAGAAGTGTTTATAAAAAGCGGTATTTACAAATCCGGCCCACCTTCTGTAAAATATCGTGGTATTTTTTTGAATGATGAAGCGCCCGCATTATCCGGATGGGTGCATGAAAAATTTGGAAATTTTAATCATGAATTTTATGAAAAAGTATTTGAATTATTGCTGCGTTTAAAAGGCAACTATCTATGGCCTGCAATGTGGGGGAATGCATTCAATAATGACGACACGCTTAATCCGGTGATGGCGAATAAATATGGAATTGTTATGGGTACTTCTCATCAGGAACCGATGAACCAGGCAACAGAAGAATGGCGTCATGAAAATAAAGGCGCATGGAATTATCAAACCAACGACAGCGTGCTTCGTGCTTTTTGGAGACAGGGAATTGAAAATATGGATCATCGTGAAACCATTGTCACTATTGGAATGCGCGGCAATGGTGATATGCCGATGACAGAAGGAAGCAACATCGCTTTGCTGGAAAAAATTGTTGCTGATCAGCGAAAAATCATTGCCGAAGTAACCGGTAAACCGGCGTCAGAAACACCACAGGATTGGGCGTTGTACAAAGAAGTGCAGGATTATTATGATAAAGGAATGCGTGTGCCCGATGACGTTACGTTATTATTCAGCGACGATAACTGGGGCAACCTTCGCAGACTTCCAAAGCTCAATGCCAAACCAAGAAGCGGCGGTTACGGAATTTATTATCACTTTGATTATGTAGGAGGCCCCAGGAATTATAAATGGATTAATACAAATAATATCGCCAGGGTTTGGGAACAAATGCACCTTGCTTATTCGTATGGTGTGGACAGAATTTGGGTGGTAAATGTGGGCGATTTAAAACCGATGGAATTACCGATTTCTTTCTTTCTCGATTATGCATGGAACCCTAAAAAAATAACTGTTGATAATGTTGGAAATTACTATAAGGAATGGGCTGAGCAACTATTTGGGAACAAGTATTCAACGCAAATTGGAAGTATTCTTCAAAAATATTCTCAATATATTTCAAGAAGAAAACCTGAGTTATTATCGGCTCAAACCTACAGCCTGAGCGATTATAATGAAGCAGACAGAGTGATCAACGAGTATCATCAGCTTGTTGAAGAAGCAGAGAAAATAAGCAACGATCTACCGGCGGAATATAAAGACGCTTACTTCGAATTGGTCCTTTTTCCGGTAAAAGCATTTGTGAACTTAAACGATTTGTATGTTGCAGTGGCAAAGAACAGATTGCTTGCTTCTGAAAATAATCCGGCAGCCAACAAGCTTGCAGATGAAGCAAAAAAATATTATGAAGCAGATTCACTACTTTCTAATCAATACAACCATGAATTAGCGAATGGAAAATGGAACCACATGATGGATCAAACACACATTGGATATACTTACTGGCAACAACCGCGAGTCAATAAAATGCCTGATGTGATATATGTTTCAGATAATTCTGAAAAAGATGAAAGCGCGAAAATTGATGTAAGAGATAAAACATCTGAAAGCCTTATTCCAGGGAATGCAAACGGTAATGTTTTCTATGAAAAAAATGGCTACGTCTCTATTGAAGCAGCTAATTATTCAAAAGCAATCAACACAAAAAATATCAGATGGAAAGTGATTCCAGGCATTGGAAAAGATGGTGATGGTGTAACAACTTTTCCTGTAACAGAGAATGAAAAGAAGCTTACTAACGGTAATGCACACCTGCAATATGAAATCTATGTTTACGATAAAGGAACTATAAAGCTAAACGCTTATTTTTCACCCACATTAACTTTTGAAAACGATAGCTTGGGTTTGGAATATGCAATTTCGATTGATAATGAAAAGCCACAAATTGTGAGTATTAATAAAGATGATAAGAATGAAAGAACCTGGGGAAAATGGGTGGCCAATAATATAATCATCAAAACAACGGAACATAAAATCACACAACCGGGAAAGCACATCATCAAATATTGGATGATAAGCCCGGCAGTTATTCTACAAAAATTGGTTCTTGATTTTGGTGGATTAAAACCGAGTTACCTCGGCCCTCCGGAAACAATTTATAAATCCAAAAACGATAAGCCATGATAAAAAAACTTCCACTGATTTTTTCTGTTTCAGCGGTGTTATTTGTTGGCACTGCCATCGCACAAACACCTTCATTAAAAGATGTTTTTAAGAAGGAGTTTCTCATTGGCACAGCCATGAATGCCCAACAAATAGAAGGAAAAGACACGGCAGCTGATAGATTAATCAAACAACAATTTAATGCGGTTACTCCTGAAAATTGCATGAAGGCGGAAATAATTCAACCGCGCTGGGACACTTACAATTTTGACCTTGCCGATAAGCTAGTAGCATTTGCAAAAAAGAACAACATCAAAATAAATGCGCATAATCTTATCTGGCATAGCCAATTGCCTGCATTCATGCATCACATGCAAAGTGCAGATTCCGTGCGACAATATTTTGTAAATCACATTACCAAAGTTGCAAGCCGCTATGATGGAAAAGTGTACTCATGGGATGTGGTAAATGAAGCACTGAATGAAGATGGAACTTTGCGCAAAGATATTTTTTTAGATAAACTGGGTGACGATTACATTGTAGAAGCGTTTCGCCTGGCACAAAAAGCAGCGCCTCATACCAAACTTTATTATAACGATTATAACATAGAGCAGCCAAAGAAAAGAGCCGGTGCAATTGCTTTGATAAAAAAAATTCAGGCGGCAGGAGTACGCATTGATGGTGTGGGAATACAAGGTCACTGGAAAGCCGGCAATGTTCCAATGGCTGATATTGAAGAAAGCATTAAAGAATATTCTGCGCTGGGAATCGAGGTGATGTTTACGGAACTTGACTTGAGTGTGTTGCCCAATCCGTGGGATAAAGTGACAGCAGATGTAAGCGCTACTACCGAAGGAAGCGCAAAGATGAATCCATACACAAAGTCGTTGCCCGATTCAATGCAACAGGTACTGGCAAAATCATATGCGGATTTGTTTACGCTGTTTGTAAAATATAAAAAGGATATCAGCCGCGTTACATTCTGGGGTGTTGATGACGGGCAATCATGGTTGAACGGATTTCCTATTCGCGGCCGCACCAATTATCCATTATTATTTGACAGGAATCTGAAACCAAAGCCTGCATTTTTCCGCGTAATTGCTACAGTAAAAAAATAATTAATCATTTTATTAAAACAACCATTTATGAGCGCCGAAGATGTATCATTAGTTGAACAAACAGCACCTGTAAAGTTGCCCATGCAATCGCAAAAATTATCCGTAATTGAAAAGGTTGGTTACAGTCTCGGCGACCTTGCTGCCAATTTAGTTTTTCAAACATTGGTCACTTATCTTGCCTATTTCTATACAGATATTTATGGGCTGAAGCCGGGAGATGCTTCAGTCATAATACTGAGCGTCGGACTGGTAGCGGCTTTTGGATTTAACCCGCTGATAGGCGCACTTGCCGACAGAACCCGGTCCCGCTGGGGGAAGTTCAGGCCGTGGATTCTGTTCACAGCGATTCCGCTTGGAGTGATTGCATTGCTTGCATTCAGCACACCACATTTTTCTTATAAAGGAAAATTGATTTATGCAGTGGTTACTTATACTTTATTATTGCTGTTGTATGCTGCCAACAATCTTCCTTATTCAGCATTGAGCGGTGTTATTACCGGCGACATGAGAGAAAGAAACAGCTTGTCTTCTTATCGTTTTGTAGCGGTGATGTTTGCACAGTTTTTCGTACAGGTATTTATGCTGGCTATTATTGAAACAGCCGGTGGTGGCGACAAATCAATCGGTATTGAAAAAGTAATGACTTGGCTTGCCATAATTGGAACGGTCATGTTGCTGATTACTTTTTTTACGACAAGAGAACGGATTGTACCAACAGCAGAACAGAAGTCAACGTTGAAGGAAGACTTATCTGACTTGTCCAAAAACAAACCGTGGATAATTATGCTGGTGCTTACCACCTTAGTGTTTATCACACTTGCAATGAAGGGCGGCGGCTATGTTTATTATTTTAAAAATTATGTTGACAAAGGAAGCCTTACAAATTTTGTAACTCCAATTACAAATTTTCTTTCAAACATTGGCTTAAATTTTTTTGGTGAAGATCCTGTCTCTGCAGGCTTTGGATTATTTAATGCGGGTGGCATTATATTTATGATTGTTGGCATTATGCTTTCGAAACGATTTGCAGATAAATATGGCAAAAGAGATGTATTTGGAATTTGCCTTTTTATTTCAACCTTATTTATCCTGGCTTTTATCTTTTATCCACCAAAAGCAGTAGGAATCATTTTTCTTTCGCAGATTCTACATGGATTTTTTTATGGCCTCACGATTCCATTGTTGTGGGCCATGATTGCAGATGTCGCAGATTACAGTGAATGGAAAAATAACCGCAGGGCAACAGCTATTATTTTTTCTGCAATGATGGTCGGTTTAAAAGCAGGACTCAGTATTGGCGGTGCTTTGCTCACATGGATTTTAGGATTGTACAACTATATTCCGGACAGCAATCATCAAACACCGGAAGCGATTCACGGGACGAAGCTGCTGGTAAGTATTTATCCGTCCATTCCATTTTTAATAGGCGCAGGTTTGTTATTTTTTTATAAACTAAATAAAAAGATGGAAGTGCAGATTGAAAGTGATTTGATAGAAAGAAGAAAGCGATAAAACCCGATTAAAATCTACATCATGCCTGAAGAAAGTATCAACCATATCAACTTTGATGAACTGAACCAGAAAGCTTTATCACAACCATTAATTCAACACATCTATACCGCCGATCCTTCCGCTCATGTCTTTAATGGAAAAATTTATATCTATCCTTCGCACGACGTCGATGCAGGTGAAGCGTTTGATGATTTGGGAAGCCATTTTGCAATGGAAGATTACCATGTTATTTCGATGGATTCACCAACAAGCGAAGCAAAAGACAATGGAGTCGCACTTCATGTAAATGATGTGCCCTGGGCAAAAAAACAAATGTGGGCGCCGGACGCAGCAGAAAAAGACGGAAAATATTTTTTGTTTTTTCCTGCTAAAGGTCATGATGGAATTTTTCGTATAGGCGTGGCTGTTAGTAATTCTCCGGTTGGACCATTTACAGCGCAAGCTGAAGCAATTAAAAATAGTTTTTCAATAGACCCGGCTGTTTTTAAAGATACAGGTGACAGTTACTACATGTACTTCGGTGGCATCTGGGGCGGGCAACTACAACGCTGGCGCAATGGTAGTTTCAACACAACACAACCTGAAAGTCCGACGGCACATTTACCAAAAGAGAATGAGCCTGCATTATGTGCAAAAGTTGTAAGGCTTACGGATGATTTATTGGAATTTAGCGAAGAACCGAAAGATGTTTTAATCCTTGATGAGACTGATAATCCATTATTGCAAGGCGACACAAAAAGAAGATTTTTTGAAGCATCGTGGATGCATAAGTACAACGGAAAATATTATTTTTCTTATTCAACAGGCGATACCCATTTTATTTGCTATGCGATTGGCGATAATCCTTACGGCCCTTTCAAATATGCAGGCAGAATCTTAAATCCTGTTGTCGGCTGGACTTCCCATCATTCCATAGTTGAATTCGAAGGCGAATGGTATTTGTTCTATCACGACAGCAGCCTCAGCAAAGGAGTAACGCATTTAAGAAGCATCAAGGTTACTAAACTGATACACGATGAAAATGGTTTTATCAAAACCATAAATCCTTATGGTGATTTAAAGGCAGTTGTATAAAAAAGTAAAAGTTTCAAAGAAAATTCTTTAGTATTTGTTTGCTTACTAACAAATCAGATCAGTTGTAACAGTTAAAAGAAAAAACATTTCCAATGAAAAAAATTATCGCCATCAGTTTTTGTTTGATAATAGCAGGCAACATTCGTGCACAAATAACTCTGCCACAAATCATCCGAGACAGCATGATATTGCAACGAAATTCTAAAATTAATATTTGGGGATGGGCGTCGAAAGGTGAAAGAGTAAGTGTAAAATTTAACGGCAAAACTTATCGTACAACAACCGGCGATGATGGCAAATGGAAAGTGCAATTATCAGCAATGAAAGCGGGCGGCCCATACACTATGGAAATTTTTGGCAAAAATAAAATTACGCTTCATGATATTTTAATTGGTGATGTTTGGTTTTGTGCAGGCCAATCGAATATGGTACATCAAATGAAACTGCATAGTGTCTTTTATCCGAATGACATTCCGAACGCAAACTATCCTGATATCCGGCAATTTTGGGTTCCGAATACCACGAACTTAGTTGGCCCTCAGAAGGATTTACCCGGCGGCTCCTGGAAGTGGGCCAATCCTGAAAATGTCGCGGATTTTTCTGCCGTCGCTTATTTCTTTGCCAAAGATTTGTATCAAAAATATCACATACCAATTGGAATCATCAATGCAAGCTGGGGCGGCATTCCTATTGAATCTATGATGAGTGAAGAAAGTCTGAAATCATTTCCTGACATTCTTAAAACAGTAGAGGAAAATAAAGACACGGCCTATGTAAATGGTATTAACCGGAAAGTTTTTGAGGCTGCACGAAATATAAAAAGACCGGAAGATAAGGGCCTTACCCAAAAATGGTTTTCTCCTTCTTACATTCCGAAAGAATGGCACCCGATTGCTATTCCCGGTTATTGGGCAGATGAAGGTGCAAAAAATTTGAACGGTGTTGTTTGGTATCGCAAAGAAATTGATGTGCCTGCTTCAATGACGAATGTGCAAGCGAAAGTATTTCTGGGTAGAATCGTAGATGCGGATGAATTATATATTAATGGCACTAAAGTCGGCTCAACAGGATATATGTATCCGCAGCGTCGTTATCCAATTCCTGATGGCGTTTTAAAACCCGGAAAGAATTTATTTGTAGTTCGCGTTACGAACAATTTTGGTAAAGGCGGTTTTGTTCCTGACAAGCCATACGAATTAATCGCGGGTGCAGATACCATTCAATTGACGGGTTACTGGCAATATAAAGTTGGATTATTAAATGAGCCGCATTGGGGTAACCGACGGTTTGCAGGCTTTGCAATTGCTTTGCAAAATCAACCCACAGCTTTATACAATACAATGATTGCTCCTCTGACTGATTATACGATCAAAGGTTTTGTTTGGTACCAGGGTGCAAGCAATACCGGCAAGCCTGATGAATATGCAAAACTGCAGCCGGCGATGATTAGCGACTGCCGGAGCAAATGGAAAGAAGGTGATTTGCCATTTTTATTCGTGCAGCTTCCCGGCTTTGGCGATTATAATTATCTTCCTTCAGAAAGCCAGTTGGCACTGTTCAGGGAAGCACAGGCAAAATCGCTGTCGGTGGCGAATACAGCAATGGCGGTTGCCATTGACGTTGGCGAATGGAATGATATTCATCCCGACCGCAAAAAACCGGTTGGTGAGCGTTTGGCGTTGGCAGCACAAAAAATCGCTTATGGCGAAAATATCGTTTACTCGGGGCCGTTATATCAATCTTCAAAAATAGAAGGAGATAAAATCATTATTTCATTTACCGACTCGGGAACGGGGTTAGCAACCAATGATGGTGAACCACCCGCTGAATTTGCCATTGCCGGCGAAGACAAAAAATTTGTTTGGGCCGATGCAAAAATTGATGGTGACAAAATAATCGTCTCAAACGAAGAAGTTCCGAATCCAAAATATGTGCGTTATGCATGGTCAGATACACCGTTGAATCCGAACCTGATAAATAAAGAAGGGTTGCCGGCAGCGCCATTTAGGACAGATAAATAAATGGAATTATTTTTTCAAGAAGGAGATTTTGAAAATATATTTTTTCCATTTCCAAATATTCTATTCAGCTGGCAACATATTCGTCGGACTTTTCAGAACGAATGAAAAAAAATCATTATCAAGAACTAAAATATGAAAATTAAAATCGCGCTTATTTATTGCTTTGCTAGTGCCCTATTTTTTATCTCCTGCAAAAAAAATAATGACGCCACAGCAACCACGCAACCGCCGCAGCCAACGCCACCAGTTGTTTCAGATACTTCCGGCACTTTGAAAGATGCTGCTGATTTTGATATTGGATTTGCAGTAGATTATTCACCATTTATGAATAACAGTGCCTATCGGGCTACAGTAGCGAGGGAAGCAGACAATGTTACGTTTGGTTACAACATGAAACACGGCGCCATTGTAAGAGATGACGGCTCTTTTGATTTCTCCAATGCAGACGCAATGTTTAATGTCGCCACAAATGCAGGACTTAAAGTTTACGGACACACGCTCGTTTGGCACGAAAATCAAAATGCAACTTATTTAAATTCTTTGATCAAAGGCTCGCCGGATTCTTCCGCAGCCAATATTCTTGTTGATGGTGGCTTTGAAACAAATTCAGGAGGAAGTTTTTCGAATTGGAGCGTCTACAATAGCAATGGTGCCACTTTCTCAGTCGGCAGTGGCAGCGCCGAAGTACATTCCGGGACCGCTTCATTAAAAATTGTGAATCCCAATAATTTTCCTACCGATCAATGGAAAGTGCAGATAGCAAGCGACCTCTTCAATACAACAGTAAATACTTCTTACAAAGTTTCCTTTTGGATAAAATCGATATCGGCCACAGGGTCGGGAAGGTTGTCCACTCAACCGACAGCGCAATATGAATCTGATTTTAGCACGGCTACAGATTGGAAACAAATCACCTGGACGTTCACAGCAAAAGATGCACAAACAAGAATTTTATTTGACATGGCAGCCGTAGCCAATACTTATTTTATAGATGATGTAACGGTTACGGATGCGACGGCTGTAGTGCCTGCTGATGGTTCAAAAGTTGCAGCTGCAGTGGACTCCGCGTTAAGCCGCTTTATAAGAGCGACAGTCACACATTACGCGGGGAAAGTAAAAGCGTGGGATGTAGTAAATGAAGCAATGGCGGATGGTACAAGTGGGCTAAGAACCAGCGCGAATACTGCTCCTTCAAATGCTACAGACCGTTTTTTCTGGTCAGATTATTTGGGAAGAGATTATGCGCTCAAAGCGTTTCAATATGCCAAATCAGCAGACCCCAATGCAATGCTTTTTATAAATGATTACAACTTGGAATCTAACCCTGCCAAGCTCGATTCCTTAATAAATTTTGTATCGGAATTAAAAAACAAAGGAGCCAAAATAGATGGCATCGGCACACAAATGCACATCAGCATCAATACCTCAAAAAGCGGTATTGATAATATGTTTCAAAAGCTCGCAGCAACAGGCTTGAAAATCCGCGTATCAGAACTTGATGTAAGAATTAATGCAAACAACACAGCAGGATTTACGCCCACATCAGCTTTCTTTGCAACGCAGGCCGACATGTATAAATATGTTGTTCAATCCTTTTTAAAGAACGTTCCTTCACCGCAGCGGTATGGAATCACTATTTGGGGAGTGAATGACGGAGGCAGTTGGATTATAACCAGTCAGAAACAAGTGGATAATCCCTTACTGTTCGATGATAGTTTCGGAAAAAAGCCGGCTTTTTATAGCTTTTTGTTGGGCTTGAAAGGGAAGTGATTTTCAAGTTCCGTTGATGCGACCAGGTGATACGCTTGCTAAGGTTGACCTAACATATTTCGATTCACTCTGCCAATATTAGAATCATGAAAAAAAGATTTTTGTACATTTTTTGCTTCAGTTTGTTTATTCTTTTATCATTCGATTCCAATAGTCAATCCATTCCTCATCTTCAGCAAAAAGGCAGGACTCAACAATTAATAGTTGATGGAAAACCTTTTCTTATCCTCGGCGGTGAATTAGGCAATTCAACCGCAAGTAGCCTGGATTACATGTGGCCTTTTTGGCAAAAATTTAGGGCGATGAATTTGAATACCATTCTTGTTCCTGCTTATTGGGATTTAATAGAACCGAAAGAAGGAAAATTTGATTTTACTTTAGTAGATAGCATTCTTATTCTCAGCCGAAAAAATAATCTGAAAGTAATTCTGCTGTGGTTTGGCTCGTGGAAAAACAGCATGAGTTGTTACGCGCCGGCATGGATTAAAACGAACGAGCAGCGTTATCCCCGTGCACAAAACCGCGAGGGCAAAGGATTGGAAATACTTTCTGCATTTAGCAAAAACAATCTTGAAGCTGATAAAAAAGCTTTCGCCGGATTAATGAAGCATCTAAAAGAAACAGACAGAAATCAAACAGTGATCATGGTGCAGGTAGAAAATGAGATTGGAATGCTTACAGAAGCAAGAGAATATACACCAGGAGCGAATAAAGCTTTTGACAGCGAAGTACCACAAGAATTAATCAATTATTTGTCGAAAAATAAAGATTCTCTTGTTCCTGAATTGAGAGCGCATTGGGCCAAAAGAAATTTTGCAACAAAAGGGAATTGGGAAAATGTTTTTGGTAAAAGCCTTGCAACTGATGAATTATTCCAGGTGTGGTATTATGCAAAATATACCGATCAAGTGGCAGAAGCAGGAAAGAAAGAATATTCGTTGCCAATGTACGTAAATGCCGCATTGAACTATCGAAATGTACAACCGGGGCAATATCCAAGTGCAGGACCATTGCCTCATTTAATAGATATATGGCAGGCAGGAGCACCAGCAATTGATTTCTTATCTCCGGATTTTTACAACCCTTATTTTAAACATTATTGTGATTTGTATAGCAGGAGAAACAATCCTTTATTTATTCCTGAAATACGCTTTGAACCTTCTGATGCGCCGAAAGTATTTTATGCAATTGGACATTACCAGGCGTTGGGATTCTCTCCCTTTTCAATAGAATCCACGGAGAATCCCGAAGAAGAGCCAATCACAAAAAGTTATTCCATTTTATCACAATTATCTCCACAGATTTTAACGTATAAAGGCACGGGCAAAATGGAAGGCGTGTTGTTAGATACGGCAACCAAAACAGAAGAAATCATTTTAGGAAATTACAAATTAAAAGTATCGCATGATTACACTTTGGGCTGGTCTCCTGAAGCAAAAAAACCGGATTGGCCAATGAGTGGCGCCATTATTATCCAGGAAAATGATAACGACTTTATAATTGCCGGAACAGGAATTGTTGTGACGTTCACCGTATCTAATCGCACTGATAAATCAGTTGGCATTTTGCAGGCGGAAGAGGGCAAATTTGATAATGGCAAGTGGATTCCGGGAAGAAGAATGAATGGTGACCAGGACCATCAAGGCAGGCATATCAGAATTCCTGTTGGCGAATGGAATATTCAGAAGGTGAAATTATATCAATACAAATAATACGAGGCATATAAAAATTCAACACATGAAAAAGTTTTTTCTCTTTTTGGTTGCCATCATAATTTCAGATGTTATTATCGCACAAGACACAACCATTAACGGCGTTTCCTATCTGAAACCGGTAAACTTTACCTCTCAACAAAACCAGGAAAACATGATGAAGCAGCTGGGGATACAGACGCTGCGGCCTGGACCAAGCGGTAATCCTTCAGCACCCAATCATGCAAATTATGATACTACGAAAGCCAACCCTTGTCCGAAGTTGCCGGATATTCTTGTAACAAATGACGGCAAAAAAGTAACCACACCCGAAATGTGGTGGAAAGTTCGCCGTCCGCAAATCGTTGAAGATTATGAACGCGAGGTGTATGGAAGAATTCCAAAAAATGTTCCGAAAGTAACATGGACTGTAAAAGTTACGGACCGGGAATTTATCTTTCGGGGATTTATACCGGTAATTGCAAAGGAAATTGTTGGCCATGTAGATAACAGTTCCTATCCATTAATTGATGTAAACATTAAAATGATGCTGGTAGTTCCGGCAAATGTAAAAGGCCCTGTTCCGGTATTGATGATGTTTGGCCAGCCATCGTTTCCATCTCCTGCACAGCCTTCCAATGATGACATGGAAACATTGAATGAAACGTTCAAAGAAATGATGATAAAAACAAATCCCGTTGTAAAAAATATTTTTGATAAATATCCGGCTTACTCACCGATTACAAAGCTGAATTTCAATTTTTTTGCACCACCGCCCACTGGTGATGCATCGCCAACAGAACAATTATTGGCAGCAGGATGGGGTTATTGCACCATTGACCCAAGCAGCATCCAGGCGGATAATGGCGATGGTTTAACGAAGGGAATCATTGGATTGATAAATAAAGGTCAGCCGCGTAAGCCGGATGATTGGGGCGCATTGAGAGCCTGGAGCTGGGGAGCCGCTCGGGCATTGGACTATTTAGAAACAGACAATTCAGTTGATGCAAAAAAAGTTGGAATAGAAGGGGTATCAAGATATGGAAAAGCAGCACTTGTTACCATGGCCTTTGAGCCTCGTTTTGCAATTGGACTTATTGGCTCTTCCGGCAAAGGTGGCGCTACATTGCTTCGCCGCAATTTTGGTGAAGCAGTGGAAAGCCTTACCGGTGGCGAGTTTTACTGGATGGCCGGTAACTTTTTGAAGTATGGAGCAGATAAATCAAAATTTGGAAGTAAGAACGGATGTGATTTGCCTGTTGATTCGCATGAATTGATCGCGCTTTGTGCGCCGAGGCCTGTGTTTATCAGCTATGGAATTCCTGAAAAAGGAGATGCAAACTGGCTTGACCATCGTGGTAGCTATATGGCTACTGTGGCAGCAGGAAGTGTATATAAATTATTAGGAGCAAAAGATTTAGGCATTGGAAATGATTATATGAAAGAATACAAACCGCCCGTAAATGTTGGTTTACTGGACGGTCAACTTGCCTGGCGGCAACATGATGGCGGCCATACCGACGCACCCAATTTTAAATATTTTATTCCCTGGGCAGATAAAAACCTGGATTACGAAAAAAAATCTCAATAAGATAATTCTCAAAAAGAAATTATGAAATATTATTTCAGCATAAGACAAACAATTATTTTTTCATTCCTAATCTTCGTTTTAACCGCGAACGCATATGCCCAAACAGATACAACCTGGAATCATAAAAAGTGCGCCGTAGTGCTTACTTATGACGATGGATTGAATGTTGATTTAAGCAATGTAATTCCGGCATTGGATTCTCTTGGTTTGAAAGGAACTTTTTATA
>JAICYZ010000057.1 GCA_025933935.1 Chitinophagaceae bacterium | reverse complement strand
GGATTTTTTATTTTTGGAAAAAAGGCGCTGCCAGGCCCGTTGCTGTAAATAATCTCGCACGCTTGAGCAAAGGAAAAATGATCGGTGTTAGATATAATATGGATAAAGATTGGGTTGGCGGAAGTATCGCATATTTTGAGAAGTAAGATTGAATTATTTAGCATACAGCAAAAACGGAGTACAAAATTCAATTACTTCTTTGTTTACTGCTAGCCTGAATGCAATTCATACCAATTCGTTAGGGAAATACAGAAATGTGCATTCTAATCCAACTGATTATAATAAGCCCCGATTCAAATCCTTTATCGTTGTGCTTTAATTAAACCGTAATCACTTTACTTTGCAAAAATCAATTTTCATTTTCATAGATGTATAGAGGTAAAAAAGTAATAGTTGTTCTGCCTGCTTACAATGCAGCTTTGACCATGGGAAAAACCATTTCGGAAATACCGATGGATGTTGTAGACGAATTGGTTCTGGTGGATGACAACAGCAGCGATAATTCTATAGAAGTAGCACAAAATCTTGGAATAAAGCACATCATTCAGCATACGGTAAACAGAGGTTATGGAGGAAATCAAAAAAGTTGTTATGATAAGGCGCTGGAATTGAACGGAGACATTATTGTAATGCTTCATCCCGATTATCAATATACACCAAAACTGATACTGGCAATGGTTTCAGTCATTGGCAACGATTTGTACAAAGTAGTTTTTGGTAGCAGAATTTTAGGAAAAGGCGCTTTGAAAGGAGGAATGCCGTTGTATAAATATATTGCAAACAGATTACTCACCCTGTTTCAAAATACGATGATGAATCAAAAGCTTTCAGAGTACCATACAGGTTATCGTGCCTATGATAAAGTTGTTTTAAAAAAAATAAATTATCAACAAAATTCTGATGATTTTATTTTTGATAATGAAATGGTTGCACAGATCTTTTATAACGGTTTTGAAATTGGGGAAATCACCTGTCCAACAAAATATTTCAAAGAAGCTTCTTCTATTAATCTAAAAAGAAGCATCACGTACGGATTAGGTGTGTTGAAAGTTTCGACACTTTTTTTTCTTACGAAAATCAAATTTTATAAATGGAAATTGCTCACTCAATAAATAAAAGGCAAAGCAATTTATACCTCATCATCATTATATTATCGGGTATTTTTTTCTTTATTCCATTTCTCGGAAAAGTTCATCTTTTTGATTGGGACGAAATCAATTTTGCTGAGTCGGCACGTGAAATGATCGTTACCGGAAATTATCATCGCGTACAAATTAATTTTGAACCATTCTGGGAAAAACCGCCTTTGTTTTTTTGGTTGCAGGTTGGCGCTATGAAGCTATTTGGCATCAACGAATTTGCGGCAAGATTTCCGAATGCCATTTGTGGCATCATTTCGCTCGTTACCTTTTTTCTGATAGGGAAGAAATTCAAATCTTCGCGTTTTGGTTTCATTTGGGCTATCAGTTATTTAGGAAGTTTTTTACCGCATTTATATTTCAAATCGGGTATTATTGACCCGGTTTTTAATTACTTCATTTTCCTGGGGATCTATTTTATGTACCTCTCTGTTTCGAAGGATATTTTCAAAAATAAATACTTGTATTCTGCTGTGGGAGGGCTTTTCATCGGCCTTGCAACGCTCACCAAAGGGCCGGTTGGGCTGCTGGTATTCCTGATCGCATTTTTTATTTATTTCCTTTTTACGCGGTTCAGAAACTTTCCAAATATCAAAAAGATCCTGTTGTTTATTTTCTTTTTTACAGTGGTTTGTTTGCTTTGGTTTGGCGAAGAAATCATGAAAAACGGTTTTTGGTTTTTAAAAGAATTTCTGGCCTACCAGGCCGATCTTTTTCTGCACCCCGTCGCTAGTCATGGGGAACCTTTTTATTATCATTTTGTGGTCGTTTTTATTGGATGCTTTCCTATTTCTGTCATTGCCTTGCCCGTGCTTTTTCGGAAAGATCGTGGTTTGTGGCGACACAAGTCAGGGTCCGGGGAATTGGAAATGAATAAAGATTTTGTAACGCTCATGAAAATCCTATTCTGGACTGTGATGATCCTGTTTAGTATCACTACAACCAAGATCGTTCATTACTCTTCGCTTACTTATTACCCACTTTCGTTTATGGCTGCCTGTTATCTTGATTTCCTGGTAGTAAAACAACAAAAAATACGAATTCCTCTTTTAATTTTAATTGCATGCATGGGATTTGTTTTTTCATTTTTACTGGCGGCACTTCCTTATGTAGCGAATCACCATGAATTGATTTTGCCTTATTTAAAAGATCCATACGCAGCAGCCAGTTTGAATGTAAATGTTCACTGGAGCGGCTTTGAAAGCCTGATAGGTGTTGGATATTTCATTGCGGTAATATCAGCAGTTTTATTTTTTTACAAAAAGAAAAACCGTATCGCGATCGTCTTTCTTTTTTATTCCACTGCTATTTGTCTTTTTGTTTATCTGCTGGCGGTAGTTCCAAAAATTGAGAAATATTCACAAGGCCCGGCGATTGATTTTTATGAAACCTTACAGGGAAAAGATGTATATGTTTGGCCAATCGGATTTAAAAGTTATGCGCAATATTTTTATGCAAAAAAACCTGCGACACCGGTTTACGGAGAAAAGGATGAACAGTTTTTATTAAAAGGAAATATTACAAAACCTGCATTTTTTGTAGTAAAAATTACCAACATTGGTTTTGACACCAGTTGCAATAATTGCACTTTAATTAAACAGGAAGGCGGCTTTAAATTTTATAAGAGAGAACCTGTGATAAAATGAGATGTGCAAATCGAACTCACATTTTCACATCAGCCAATTAATTAAAAATTAAATTTAGTTTATCATTCAATGCTTCGCCACGTAGATTTTTTCCAATGATCTTCCCTTTAGGATCGATTAAAATATTTTGAGGAATGCTGGTTACTTTAAAAAGCGAAGCTACCTGATTTCCCCAGCCTTTTAAATCGCTAACATGAGTCCACGTAAGACCATCCATGTGGATGGCATTCAACCACGCTTCTTTTGCCTGGTCGAGCGAAACACCGAGTACAGTAAAATTCTTTTGATGATATTTATTGAAGGCAGCTACCACATTTGGATTTTCCATGCGGCACGGCCGGCACCAGCTTGCCCAAAAATCTATTAAGACATATTTGCCCCGAAAAGAAGAAATCTTTACGGGATGGCCTGAAGTATCTGCTTGTGAAAAATCTATAATTTGCGATCCTATCGGATTTATTTTAGCAAGCTCCAATTGCTCTCCAACATATTTTGCGAGCGTTGAATTTTTTACATCCTTTGATAGTAACTTATATAGTTTATCAGCTACAGTTGCATTTGCCGAAGATTGTAGAATCCGAATAATTGCTATTGGTGCTACATAAGACGACGGATATTTTTTTACAAAGTTTTCACTGATCTTTTCTACTGCCGCCACAGACGCTGCATCTTTAGCAGAGTCTGCCATAAAAATTTTATCGTACGGCTTCATCGCTTTTGAATATTCTGAAAATTCATCCTGACTTTTGGAACCGGTAATAGAAAGATCTTCCAGGCTATTTTTATCACCTTGTATTTTTATCTTACTATTATCAATAAACAATGGAACGGCTGGCGGCTGATCGCCAAAAACCAAAACGATAAATGAAGGTTCCTGAAGATTTCCCTTTATCATAAACTTCCCGTTTTCAATGGTAGCCTGTTTTTCAGGAACGCCGGTCTCTTGATTTAAAAAAGAAACAGCCGTTCCATCGGGATAACCAGTAACATTACCGGAAATTTCAAAATCTTTTGAAGGAGTTTGCGAAAACCCGAAAAAGGGAAGCGCCATGAAAAGGAATAAAAATTTTTTCATCATAAAATATATTATCGCAAATTTAATTTTTTTAAAAATAACATCCGGTTTAAACCATTCTCATCCATCTAAAATTGAGTTAAGAAATTTTTTGGTAGCAGAGTCAATATTTTCTGCTTGTTCAATTGCTTTAATATAGGCCGTCCCAATGATTGCGCCCGCAGCGTAGTCACAGGCTTTTATAAAAGTTTGATGATCTTTTATTCCAAAGCCAATCATGATTTTATTTTTCAAATTCATGTTTTTTATTCTTTCAAAATAACTTTCCTGAGCTTTCATATCTGCATCTTTCCCCGTAATGGAAGAAGATGAAACTGCGTAAATGAATCCTTTACTCAACGAATCAATCTTCCTGATCCTATCTTCAGATGTTTCCGGTGTGATTAAAAAAATAAAATCGAGGCCATTTTTTTCAAAAATATGTTTATACTCTTTTTCGTATTCATTTATCGGTAAATCGGGAAGAATAATTCCACTGATGCCACTATTCTTCGCATCTATACAAAATTTCTCAACGCCATACTGAAGTACCGGGTTCAAATAACCCATTAAAATCAATGGAACATTTTTTGGGGAATCAGCAGAATTTTTATGAAAATCAGTCAGTTGATTAAAAAGAGTTTTAATGGTCATTCCGTTATGTAATGCCAGCATACTGCTTTGCTGTATCACCGGTCCATCCGCCAACGGATCACTATATGGCATTCCTATTTCGATCATATCAGCACCATTCTCCTGCAACGATTGAAGGATTTTTCCGGTATCATTAATTTGAGGAAAACCAGCAGTAAAATAAATACTTAGGACATTTTTTTGCTTTAAAAATAACTTCTGAAAAGAATTCATTGATTTGTTTTTTTATATCTCAATTAAACAGGGAGCATGGCAAAATTTAATTAAACGTCTTACAACAAAGAAAGAAATATTGTCAATTCCTATTTCTGATTTAAACAGTTGAATAAATTATCGCATAAGCTCTTAAGCAAATTAGCTCATTAACTTCTTCATATAAGTATCCATATCCTTATCTCCTCTCCCACTGAGGTTTACAACAACTACATCGTTTTTAAATTTTATTTTATTCAAAACAGCCAATGCATGAGCTGATTCCAATGCAGGAATAATGCCTTCCAATTTTGCCAATTCAAATGCCGCGGAAAGCGATTCATCATCAGTAGCATTCATAAACTGCGCTCGTTTTGTAGCAAATAAATTTGCATGCATTGGACCGATCCCGGGATAATCCAAACCGGCAGAAATACTGTGTGGCTCTATTACCTGTCCGTCTTCTGTTTGCATTACATAACTTTTACTTCCGTGTAAAATACCGATAGACCCTAACTGAATTGTTGCAGCGCTCATTCCGCTTTCTACACCAAATCCTGCGGCCTCGACGGCAATTAATTTCACCGATTCTTCATTTAAAAAATGATAAAAAGCGCCGGCAGCATTGCTGCCTCCGCCAACGCAGGCGATTACATAACCCGGTAGCTCGCTCCCCGTTTTCTCAAGTAATTGTACGCGCATTTCTTTGCTTATTACGCTTTGAAAACGAGCTACCATATCCGGATACGGATGTGGGCCAACAACACTTCCTATAAGATAATAAGTATCGCCCGGATTATTAATCCAATCACGGATCGCTTCGTTGGTAGCGTCTTTCAGCGTTTTACTTCCGCTAATTGCCGGAACAACTTTTGCTCCCAGCATTTTCATTCTTGCTACGTTTGGCGCCTGCCGCTCAATATCTTTTTCACCCATATAAACAATACATTCCAGGTTTTTTAATGCACAAACTGTTGCGGTTGCCACTCCATGCTGTCCGGCGCCGGTTTCTGCAATAATTCTTTTTTTACCAAGCCTTTCAGCTAATAAAATTTGCCCAATCGTATTGTTGATTTTATGCGCGCCCGTGTGGCAAAGATCTTCCCGTTTTAAATAGATTTGGGCGCGATATTTTTGGCTTAACCTTTCAGCAGGATATAAAGGAGTAGGCCTTCCGACATAATCTTTTAATAAAGCATCAAATTCTTTTTTAAAACTTTCTTGGTTTATGATACCCAAATAATTCACTTTCAAATTCTCCACATTTTGATGTAGCATCTCCGGTATATAAGCGCCACCAAACTGGCCATAGTAGCCATCTTCATCTACTTCCCACATTTTTATAGATTTTTATTTTTCAATTGATGTACAAATTCTTTTATCAATGTCATATCCTTAATTCCAGGTTCTATTTCAAACCGGCTATTCACATCTACCCCGTAAAAAAAAGGATGATGAAATGTTTTCAACGCTTCTGCGTCTTCACTGCTAATACCACCGCTCAAAAAAAACGGTTTTCCGATCATAGAATTTTCAAGCAGGTTCCAGTTGAATTTTTCTCCAGTGCCACCATACAAACCTGCATTGGCTTTGTCAAATAAATAATAATCGCACACCTCCTCATATTCCTTCACCAGCCAATCAATATTCGCTTCAACATCTAGTATACGAAACGCTTTGATCACTTTTATCCGATTGCTGATTCTACTGCAAAAAGAAGCTGTTTCATCTCCATGAAGTTGCACCATGTCCAAACCAAAATCTTCAACCTGCAGGATAATCTCTTCTTCACTCGCATTCACAAAAACACCTACCTTGGGAATGGACAAATTCAAGTCACGAACCTCTTTGCCGGTGATTTTCTTTAAAACATAACGTGGTGATTGTGGATAAAAAATCAAGCCGGCATAATCAATTCCAATATTCTCCAATTCTTTCAATTGATCAAGTTGCCTGTTGCCACAAACTTTTATTTTCATTATTAATCTTTTTTATTCACGCATTCTTACGCTGAAACTACACAAATCAAACTCGTTATAATTTACCAAATTGTGCGCGAACATTCGTGTTATTAAAATTCTTTAACTCTTTTACAAAATCGGTAAATGCCTCACCCGGATTTTTTTCTTTCATAAATTTTTCACCGATCAGAAATCCGCTGAAACCATTTTGTCTTAAAAAATAAATGGTTTTCACATCATCGATTCCACTTTCGGAAATTTTAATTTTATCAGAAGGAAGTTTTTTACACAATTCTATCGAATGATTCAAATCAACTGTAAAACTTTTAAGATCACGGTTGTTAATTCCTACAACATCTACTTCATCACAAATATGTTCCAGTTCGTCTTCATTGTGAATTTCCAACAGTACATTCAAGCCAATTGTCTTAGCAAAGGTTGAAAAATTTTTTACGTCTTCTTTTGAAAGGCAAGCCGCAATCAACAAAATCACATCAGCTCCAAATGCTTTCGATTCAATAAGCTGGTATTCATCAATGATAAAATCTTTTCTTAGCAAAGGGATGTCATAGTTTCTTGCTTCCATTAAATCATTCAGAGAACCACCAAAAAATCTGTCATCAGTAAGCACAGAAACAGCACTGGCGCCACTTTTCGCATAATCTTTTACAACATCCTGAACCGATGAAATATTATTGATCACTCCTTTTGATGGCGATTGTCTCTTAAACTCAGCAATGATACCGGTTTTGCTTTTGTCCAATAATGAATCTTTGAATGAATAAGCTTTTCTTTTAAACAACGGCATTTTTTCTAATTCAGAAAAACTCTTTAATCGCTTTCTTTCTTCTACTTCAATTTTCTTTCTTTCAATAATTGTGTCGAGAATATTCATTATTGCAAACTCATTAATTGTTGAAAATTTTTGTACGCTTTGCCACTTTCCAGACTTTCGACACTCATAGCATAACAAGTATCATAATCGGCAAATTTTCCTGTAGCATGCAGGGCCATTGCTGCATTTGCCATCACTACTGCGTTCTGCGCCCAAGTTCCGTCTCCTTTTAAAATTTTTAAAAATATTTTCGCGGCTTCATCGGTTGAATTTCCACCGTAAATATCTGCAGCGTTCACCATTCTTTTGCCAAGATATTGAGCGGATAATATTTTCTCTCCCTCATTTGTAATCACTTTCGTGTCGCCCGTTAAAGATATTTCATCATACCCTTCCAAACTATGAATAATCATAAAGCGTGAATCCGATTGCTGCAACAAATAAGAATAGATCCTTGCCATTTCCAGGTTGTAAACTCCTACCATCTGAACTTTTGGCAATGCCGGATTTACCATTGGTCCGAGCATGTTAAAAAAAGTGCGTACTCCAAGATTCTTCCTGATTGCACCCACCGCTTTCAACGCGGGATGAAACAAAGGCGCATGCATAAAACAAATATTTACTTCTTCTATTTCGCCCAGCAATTTTTTATTGTCATTTGAAAAACGATAACCCAGCGTTTCCATTACATTGCTGGAACCGCTGATTGATGTTGCTCCATAGTTGCCGTGCTTTGCTACTTTTTCTCCGGCACCGGCGACAATAAAACAACTGAGCGTGGAAATATTAAAAGTATTTTTTCCATCGCCGCCAGTACCAACAATATCTATGACATTGTGTTCATCAAGGTTTACAGGAACACACAATTCCATCAAGGCGTCACGAAAACCAAGTAATTCCGGAATGGTAATGCTACGCATAAGATAAACTGTAGTGAAAGAAGCAATTTCAGGATCGGAATAAATCCCTTTGGAAATATTCAACAAAACTTCTTTCGCAGCATCGCGTGATAATGTTTTGTGTTCAAATAAATATTGTAAAATCTTTTTCATAAATCAAGAATCTTTATTAAAACTTCGTTTACTGGAAAATGGTGAATAGTGAATAATCAATTGAACAATTCGGGCTCAATAATTTAATAATTAAATAATTCAACAATTCAACCAATTTCTCATCATCTGCTCTCCCGTCGGCGTCAATACGCTTTCGGGATGAAACTGCACGCCCTGCACATCTAAAGTTTTGTGACGTAAAGCCATGATGTATCCGTTTTCATCTTTTGCGGTTATCTCCAACTCATCCGGAAAATTCTCGTCACTTACAATCCAGGAATGATATCTTCCTACTTCGATCTCACCAGGTAATGATCTAAAAATATCGTTGTTGCCAACTTTTCTTTTCTCATTCACCTTAATTTTTGTAGCTACTCCGTGATAAACATTTTTTAAATTTTCAAGTTTGCCCCCAAAACTTTCTGCTATCGCCTGTTGGCCCAAACATACGCCCAGTATTGACTTGGAAGATGCGTATTCTCGAATCAATGATAACAACAATCCGGACTCAGACGGTAGTCCGGGACCCGGTGACAAAATGATCTTATCATAATCCTTAATTTTTCCAAGAGAAATTTTATCATTTCGATGCACATCAACTTTATCATGAATAATTTTTTCGACAACATGAACAAGATTGTAAGTAAACGAATCGTAATTATCAAAAATTAAAATTTTCATACCTTCTGTTTTTAAATATTTTCTGCTGAATTGAGCGCGGCGGTCAAAGCATTTAATTTGTTATTTACTTCCTGCAATTCGCTCCGGGGATCAGACTGTACAACAATTCCGGCGCCTGCCTGATAAATCAAACAATTGTTTTTACTCAAAAAAGTACGAATCATAATTGCCTGATTTAAGTCTCCATTAAAACCAACGAAACCAATACAGCCGCCATAATATCCCCGCGGAGTATTTTCAAATTCATTAATCAGTTGCATCGCTTTATATTTTGGAGCTCCACTCAAAGTGCCGGCAGGAAAAGTGACAGCAAGCAAATCAAAAGGATTGGTATTTTTTTCAACAGTGCCTTTTACTTCACTTACCAGGTGAATCACGTGTGAAAAATATTGCACTTCACAAAAGCGGTTCACGTGTACATTACTGCACATACGGCTGAGATCATTCCGCGCAAGATCAACAAGCATCACATGTTCGGCGTTTTCTTTTTTATCTTTTAATAATTTCTCTGCCAGTTGTTCATCCTCAGTATCGTTTCCGGTTCGCCTGAAAGTTCCGGCAATGGGATGAACTACAGCGACGTTATTTTTAACTTTTAATTGCGCTTCAGGACTGCTTCCAAAAATGCGGTAATCGCCATAATCAAAATAAAAAAGATAAGGACTTGGGTTAATATTGCGTAAAGCGCGATACACATTAAATTCATCTCCTGAAAATTGCTGTTGAAACTGCCTGCTTAAAACTATCTGGAAAACATCGCCTCTTTCACATGACGCAATTCCTTTTTTCACCATCTCAACGTATTCATCATTTGTCAATGACGAAGTTTCGTTTTTAATCTTTGCAAATGGAAATGAAGGAACGTCTTTGCTTTTTATAATACTTTCAATTAAACCAATCTCACTCTCAATTCCTTTGATATGATTTTCACAAATAAACAATTCGTTTTTAAAATGATTGATGGCAATAACATATTGATATAAGCGATAACGAACTAACGGAATGTTTGATGTAGCATGTGTGCTGGTTGAGGTAAAATGAATGTCTTCAAAAAATTGCACTCCATCAAAACAGGTGTAGCCAAATAAGCCCTGAGCCATAGTTAGCGGCATGGCAGCGGGTTCGGCAATATTAAAATGCTCCATAAAATTCCAAATCTCCTCAGTAACTTTTTTTGACGAACTGATCGTAATTTTCTTTGGCTCCTGTAAAGGAAATTTATATTCAATTTCATTTAAATTTTTGATTTCAATACCGCCAATCGCGTTGATACCAATATAGGAAAAACTGTTTTCACCTGCATGGAAATCGGCGCTTTCCAAAAGAATGCTATCCCGAAAACGATCGCGCAAACGAAGATAAATTCCTACAGGCGTATAAACATCGGCTAATAGCTTTTTGGAAGTAGTAGTTAATTCTATCTTTTTCATAATAAAAAAAACCCCGGCTTTAGTGCCGGGGCGTCATATTTATTTTCATATACAAATAATAGCAAGGCACAATCATTAGATCGTGTGCCACCAGCTATTGTATGTATTATTGATTTTCATTTGTGATGCAAATATGAAATTAAAAATTTTAACCAACAAATTTTTTTCTCATAAAGCAAAGAAAATTATAAAACTTTGGATGATGCAACCGTGGCATGTTTTTTTCAATCTGTTGTCAAAATAATTGTATTGAAACACTTTTTAGTTTTCCTTTTCTTGCTCAGTTTTTCATTTACCCACGGACAAAAAATAGATAGTATTTACGTGCATCTTTATACTGATAGTTTAAAAAAAGGAACGTATAATTATATAAACATCGATGGCAAGCTTGATAATGGACGATATCTCCCTTTGGATTCGTCGGAAATCAGTTTTTCATCTTCTGACGGAAAATTTTATGGCAATTCACTCTATCTGCCTGAAGATTTTCATAAAGAAAAAGTTCATATAAAAGCCTTGCTTCGTTCCAATCCTTCTATGTATAAAGAATTTGACATTTACATAAAAAAAATTCCAAATCCCAGTAAGTTGAAAACGCTTGATGAGATTTTGAATGAAGATAAAAAAAGGAATTGAAAATAAAAATCCTCTGAAAACGCAAAGTATGCGCTGAATTGTTTGCACTCAGCGCATTTTTTTTTGCGAAAAGCGCATGCGAAATATTAGTGTGGGTTGAGAATTGAAACCAGCGTTATTTATTGTTTTGCTGTCGAATTTGTAGTCGGAAAAGCAAGAATCCTGACAAATATTACGAGTAAAAAAAAACCGGCAAGTTGCTTACATCGCACCGCTCAACCGCATACCCTTGCTATCTTCCGATCCTGGGGGAGTTCTGTAGGAGCTGGCCGTATAAGGCTTGCCGGGGCGCAAATATAGGGAGAGAATTGAAAAATATCAATTTTCAATTCTGCTAATTATTTTTTTACATTTATTGTAACGGCAGAAGCTAATTTATTTCCATAAGATCGGTGCGCGCCATCTGCAAATTGTAAAACAAGTTTGTGTTTTCCGGGAGGCAATGTAAGTGTTGCTGTCTGCTGCGCGTTTCCATAATGAATATGGGTGCTGTCTTTTGCAACAACCTCTCCGGCTGGAATAGAATCTTCAGCATCAACGATAATATGAAAATGACCGGAATTTGGTTTCACCGCTCCGGCAGAATCGATTGAAATTCCGGTGGCAGCCATTTCTACTTTTACAGGTGAAGTAACTGTTTCGCCGTCTTTTAAATTCTTAAAATACACTTTAGCGTTTCCTGGTATTTCAGGAAGCGAAGATGTCGTTGCCATATTCATGGAAGCATGTGAAGTGTCTGCACTCACAACCGTTGAATCGGTTTTAGCAGTTTCATTTCCCGCACCTGAATTGCATGATATGAAACCCATAAGTAAAATTGCCGGAATGCCAAGAAATTTCTTCATTTTTTTTAATTTAAAAAGTTATATAATTCATCTAAGATAGTAAAGCAATAAATAATCGAAGTTTAAGTTCTCAAATTTTTCACTAAAAACTTAATCCAGGCTGATCGCTTCTTGAATCAAACGTAGCGACGCCTATCAATTCATCAGCACGTCCAATGAAAGGTCTGTAATAAACGAGGATCGTGTAAAGATTTTCTGTTTCAAAATAATCTCCATCCAGTTCTGAATAAACAGCAGGATTATTTTTGTCAACCGCCATATAAGTGTAGTCATAATATCCCTGCTTCATCAAAAGATGTGTTTCATATTTTTTTTCCTGCGGATTAAAAATCATTTTCGTACTGTCGGTAAAATCATAATCGGTTAACTGGCCAAAAAGATAAATGTCTTTATTCGTGTATGCTTCACCGTTAGGCGGCACAAAAGAAAAATAAACGGTTGCATAATCGCCTTCATAAAAAGGATTGATTCCGCGAATGGCTTCTATGGTTGACATGCCATTAAGGTCACGGTAATAAACATATCTTTGATTGGCCAATGAAGCATCCGGGCGTAAAAAAATATCGGTAGAGTTTTTCTTATAATCCGCAGTTAATACACGATCGCTTTGCAAATGAAAATCTCTTAAATCCAGCCAGCGCCATTCTTTCCCGGCAGGAAAAACAGCTGTATTTTCAGAATTAAATTCAAGTGAAGTACCCCGGATAAATGTGGGTTTTAAATTCGTCATCGCAATATCCCAGCGATAATTTTGGAGAACAACCACTTTTATTTGTTGTGCTGCATTAAAAGACTGGAGCGCTTTTACATCCACCGTAAATTGAAGCTTCTGATGAGTATGCATAAACTGAGGCGCATATGGTTGAGTAACTCTTGCAACAATAGCCGATTTATTATCCAACACCAACAACCTTTTTGTAAAAGCCAATTGAGAAGTGTCGCCATTCAAAAAAACTTTTAAAATATAATTTCCGGATCTTGTAGGATACATGCTTTCATCGGGTAACACTGCCTGGTAATGCGTATATCTTACATGAGAAACAGCCGAAAAACGATAATTAGTAATTCGTGTTTGGGTAAAGCCTTTCAGGTAATCAAACTGTCCGAGATTTGCAGGAGTCCAATCGCTGTTGCAAAGTTCATAGGTGTAATAGTAATATTTTACATCGGCATCCAGGTCGTCGAAATGCAGTTCCAGCAAATCATTCCCGTTTAATTTGAGGACCGGCATCGTCAGCTGATTTCCCGTATTATACAACCTTACTGTTTTAATATTTTTTACATAAATACTATCAGCAGCTTGAGCAAATAATTTTCCGGATGCAAGAATCAGGATGAAAAGAAAAACAACTTTTAGCGTTTTCATTTTAATGATTTAAAAAAAATTAGTTTTACAAAAATCAAAAATAGTCCTTTTGAATGTTTCATCTTTAATAGCCGGGAGAATCGCCTTTAACAAACAAAAAACTTTCTCACGCTTCATCATCGGGCTGGCGATTTCAGCCACAATGATAAGCGTTGCTGTGATGATTGTGGCATTAAGTTTTGTGAACGGCTTTCAAAATGTGATCAGCAACAAAGTCTTTAGTTTTTGGGGACACATTCGGGTTCAACAAAATGTGATGTCCCAAGCAAATATTGCGGAAGAAACACCAATCGAAAGAAACGATACGCTGGAGCTTTTTTTAAAAGGATTACCGCAGGTAAAAAATGTAGCACGATATGCTACAAAGTCTGCCATCATCCGTTTTAAAGATGATATTGAAAGTGTTTTAATGAAAGGCGTTGACAGCAGTTTTGATTTCAACCGGCTGAATTCATTTTTACAAAAAGGAAAATGGATTTCATTTAAAGATAGTGGTTACAGCAAGGACATTGATATTTCTGCTTACACCGCGAATCAGTTGGAAGCGAATGTTGGGGATAGTGTGATCATTTTATTTATTCAAGGCGATGGAAGCCAGCGTGCAAGAAAATTAAAAATAGCAGGAATATTTAAAACCGGTATTGATGAATATGATCATAATTTCTGCATCGGGGATATTAAGTTAATTCAGCGGCTAAACGACTGGAATCCTGATGAAATCGGTGGCTACGAGATATTCCTCAAAGATTATAAACAAACAGATTCAGTCAATAATTATTTATACGATTCTGAAATGTTGCCGGGAAGATGGTATAGTAAAACAATTCAGGAAATTTATCCGAACATTTTTGACTGGCTCAATTTGCAGGGAAGAATAAAAAGCATTTTGCTCGTAATCATGATGGTTGTTGCGGTCGTGAATTTAATCACCTGCCTAATCATTTTAGTACTCGAACGCACGACAATGATTGGGATCTTAAAAGCAATCGGAGCAAAAAATCTAACGATCCAAAAAATCTTTTTATACAACACAACCATCATTGCTTTTACAGGTGTCTTAGCAGGAACGGTACTTGGTTTGGGAATATGTTATCTGCAGCAAATAACAGGATTTATTAAACTTGACGAAGAAGCGTATTTTATGAAGGTAGCTCATGCAGATGTGGTCTGGTGGCAGGTTGCAGCAATTGACGCTGCTACTTTAATTATCTGTTTTTTAATGCTCATCATTCCCTCTTTATTGATCAGAAAAATACAACCTGTCAAGGCGATTGAATTCCGGTAGCACTATTCCTAAAGCTGAAAGATATGCATATAACCTTGGCAGGATTTATGTATTAGTTGAAAAAACAATTTTTAATTTTTATGAAAAAAGCAATGCGGGTTTTATTTTTTATAGCGGCAACCACCTTTTTTATCAGTTGTTCCTCTTCAAAAACTGCAACTAACTTAACGCCTACAGCCAGGGATCTGGCAGGAAAATGGACGATTTCTGATATTGCTGTTAATGTACCTTCAGGCTTCCAGGTTACAAATGTTTTTGATGAAGCACCTTATGCAGATTTTAAAGGAAGTACCTGGGATTTGATCAGAAATGGCAATGGCTCATTCACACTTGGAAACGGCACAAAAGAAAATATTTACTGGAGTATTTATGGCAAAGGAGATAATGCACAATTTCAATTTAAAAAACTGAACGGACAGAAAGCAAGGAATGTGGAAGAGGGCTACAGGCTTGCATTAGGGCCCATAAGCAGCAATAGTTTTATAGCTAAGTCTGCTATTAATACCGGAACCGACAGCACAGGTTCAATTACTTATACTTTTACCAGGCAATGATTCTCTTTTCTGTATCTATGACTTCTATTGAATCACAATTTCGTCGAAATTATAACCGGCCCTGGCCAGCGCGCGTCTCGCTGCTTCAATGGCAATAGGAGCCGGATTTGGAGGATGCAGGGGTACTTCCTCTGCTTTTGCAAGCTGATCTAAAAGTTCCTGCGTTTCATCGTGTGTCAACGCTTCACAAATATCATACAACCCTCCAACTTCTTCTTCTGCAAAATCATGTTTTTCTAAAACATATCTTATCACTTTTATCAGAGATACCGTAGGTGGTGGAACCATAAGCGAAGTCAGTGCACCGTGCTCAAGCCGGTATCTCGGCGCAATTTTTTCCATCAATTCAATATTCACTTTTTTTGCAGCTGGAAAAAGTATTTTTTCTTCCATTTTAATATGACGCAATAATCCGCAGCGAAATTGTTGATAATATTCCAGCTTGATCTCACCGGCTTCGGCAGTCGCTTGATTCAATAAATTTTCAAGCCGGTGATGATCTGCTGTAAAAAAATGATACAAAGGTTTGTTCATGGATGATTTATTCTTAAAGCAGAAAAGTCAGCGACGCAAAGAGGTTGCAAGTTCTGCAAAACTAATCAGTGATCAACCGTTAAATTATATCTACACTCTTTCCAAATCATTGCCTATTCTCACTACAATTTTACTCATTTCTCTTATTGCAGCGGAAATATGTTCTGTATCAATGCCGCTTTCATTTTGCTGTTGTTTCTGCGATGCATGTTCAATGATCCTATCAGGGATTCCTAAAATTTTTACATCTGCTTTATAATGATGCTCGTTCATGAATTCAAGAATGGCAGAACCAAAACCTCCAACAACCGTCCCATCTTCAACAGTTATTATTTTAGAATATTTTTTAAATACTTCGTGCAATAATTCTTCATCAAGAGGCTTTACAAAACGAATATCATAATGCGCAGGATTTAGTGCTTCAGATTTTACATCTCTTATGGCAGCAGCGGCAAAATTTCCAGGATGTCCAAAAGAAAGTATCGCAATATCTTCACCGTCTTTCAATTTTCTTCCGGTGCCGATTTTAATTTCCTTCATCTCTGTTTTCCAGTCTGCTTTTACTGCTTCGCCACGCGGGTAGCGGATTACAAAAGGGCTGTTGGTTGAATCGAGTTGCGCTGTGTACATCAGATTTCTTAATTCACTTTCATTCATCGGAGAACTCACTATCATATTTGGAATGCAGCGCATGTAAGCAATATCATAGGCACCCTGATGTGTCGCTCCGTCTTCACCGACAAGCCCTGCTCTATCGAGACAAAAAATAACTGGCAGATTTTGCAGCGCAACATCATGTATTACCTGGTCGTAAGCACGCTGCATAAAAGAAGAATAAATGTTGCAAAAAACTTTCATCCCCTGTGAAGCAAGGCCTGCACTGAGCGTAACAGAATGCTGTTCGCAAATGCCTACATCAAAAGCCCGATTCGGCATTTGCTCCATCATATATTTCAATGAACAGCCACTCGGCATCGCGGGAGTAACGCCCATTATTTTATCATTTTTTTCAGCCAGTTCAATGATCGTATAGCCAAACACATCCTGGTATTTGGGAGGTTGTGGAAGGTCAAATTATTTCTTAAAAATTTCACCGGTTATTT
>JAICYZ010000091.1 GCA_025933935.1 Chitinophagaceae bacterium | reverse complement strand
TATTTTTATAAAAATTCATATTTTCTATTTTTAAGTAAAACTTATTTTTTTTGTTTCCTTGAATTTGTAATTAATACTTCGTCAATTAATCCATATTCTTTTGCTGCATCGGCTGTCATCCAGTAATCGCGGTTGCTGTCAGTAGCAATTTTTTCTACGCTTTGGCCGGTATGGTTGCTGAGAATTTCATAGAGCTCCTGCTTTATTTTCCTCACTTCGTTCACCGTAATCTCTACATCTGATGCCTGCCCCATAGCGCCCGCACTTGGCTGATGCATCATAATCCGCGAATGTTTTAATGCGCTTCTTTTTCCGGGTGCGCCTGCTGCCATTAATACGGCTGACATACTTGCCGCCATGCCGGTACAAATAGTAGCGATATCCGGATTTACAAATTGCATTGTATCATATAATCCCAATCCGGCATAAACGCCACCACCGGGAGAATTGATATAAAGTTGCACATCCCTGGTACGATCGGTGCTTTCCAAAAACAGTAATTGAGCGGTGATAATATTTGCAACTTCGTCATTTACCGGGTACCCGAGAAAGATAATGCGGTCCATCATTAAACGGCTGTAAACGTCCATTACCGCTACATTCATAGGTCGTTCTTCAATAATGTTTGGCGTAAGATTGGTTACATTGTGTTTGATATATCCCTGCAGGGTATTGCTGCTGATGCCTCTGTGTTTGACGGCAAATTTTTCAAATTCTTTTCCTGTATTCATACATTAAATTTATTGTAAAAACATTTTACAAGCGGTGAAGTTCCAAATATTATGCTAACAAAAAAAATAAGACAGAAGGGCAGGATCTTTTAGTTTATTGTTGCTGAACAGTTTAGCAGAAAAGAACCTGAGATTTGAAATTTTCTTAGTTATTCAGCCAGTTCACACGGGAAGGTAACATCACTATGTGACAGAAATTCATATGATGAGTAGATGAGATGATTACCTCACTAATCCAGCAGCTTGTACGAACCGGATTTGAAGGTTTTAAATTTGAAGTCGGTGAAAATTGAGCTATGCACAAGCTCCAACTTAAACCGAAATTAATGATGGTGATGATGCTCCTGCATCTTCATAAATTCTTCTGAAGAAATTTCTTTTTCGTCCGGAGTTACCTGCGTTTCAAGCCAGTTGAACAATTTTTCAGTGATTAATCTTCTGTAGGAAGCGTCCATTTGTTTTTCGTCCTTCATCATGCGATCAACATAACTCTCGAGCCAGCTGGTATCTTCGCCAACATTCATCTGGCCAAAATAACCCATGATCTCTTTTCTCATGTTGTTTCTTAATTCTTCTTCCGTGATCTCGAGTTGATTGTCACTTATGATTTTGTCGCTGATCAACGTCCATTTCAGCTGGCTTTCAAATTTTGGATATTCTGCTTCTACTTCTTCCAGAGTCTTCTGCTTTTCTGTTCCCGTTTCCAGCCAGTGTTTTAAAAACGAAACAGGAAATTCCATCGGAGTTTCGATTAAAATATGGTATAGCTGATCCTGTAATTGATTGTGGCTGGCAGCGTCCCATTGTTTTTGAATTTCTTCTTCTAATGTTTTTCGAAAATCTTCCTCTGTTTTTAAATCTTTTCCCGGAAAAACCTGGTTAAAAAATTCTTCATTCAGTTCATTCTTTTCTACCAATCCGATTTTGGTAATGGTCATTTTGAAATACTTATCCAAAGAAGAAGGGTCGTCTTTATCCAAAGCCAAATCTGATAATATCCACTCCCTTTCTTTTTCAGGAAAAGCGTCTTTCAGTTGAAGAACCAATGAATCGTTTACTTTTTTATCCTGAAGTTTTTGCTGATAATCTTCAGAAAAATATTTTAATAAGATCGAATCGTCTTTTGAAATGCCACCTTCAACTACATTTCCTTCGGAATCGCTTTCTTCAAACAAAACATTCAACACATTTTCCGGCGAAGAAACGGTTTCGGCATCTTTGAGATCGCCGTTTTTAGTAAGCAATTTTTCCACTTCTTCATTTAGCATCTCAGGAGTGGTTTTCACTTTATAAAGAGTAGTTTTAGCAGTGGAAAGGGCATCGAGAGAGACCTGAGGTTTCAAACCTATTTCAAACGGAAAATCATACTCTGCCGGATGATTCATGTCCAGTTTGCGCAGATCATTTTCCATTGGTAACGGCTGCGCAAAGATTTCCGGTTTATCATTTTCCAAATAATTTTTCAATTCTTTTTCAACAGATTTAATTACTTCATCGTAGAAAATTGAAGCACCGTACATTTTTTTAACCATGCCGGCCGGCACCATTCCCTTTCTGAACCCTGGAATGTTGGCCTTTTTACTGTAATCTTTTATTGCTTTTTCAAATGAAGGAAGATAATCTTCTTTAGAAACTTTAACCGTCAATTTATCGTGGAGATTACCGATATTTTCTTTAGTTACACTTGCCATTACTTAAATTTTAAAAACCGTTTCAGAAACGGTTTATGCTTTTCTTTTTTAAAAGAAACCTGTTGAAGAAAGTGCGCATGGAGGGACTCGAACCCCCACACCTTGCGGCATCAGATCCTAAGTCTGACGTGTCTACCAATTTCACCACATGCGCTTTTTGGGGCGGCAAAAGTAAATTATTTTTTGATAAAATGAATATTTAGGAAGAGTTAAGGGAAAAATTGTTGTTTTTCAGAAAAACCTCTGACAATATCGGTACTGTTTCAATCTTTTTAAGAAAAAAATCAATTCTCCTCACAGATAAAAATGAAATTGCGTTAGAAATGACGCAATATCAAAAACAACGTCGGAAATATATATCGTGACATAAAAAGGCAAGAACACACTGTTTCCGAACCTAAAATTTTAACCGACAAGCCTACATTTCGATTCTCAAGTGATTTACTATCGTAGAAGAAAAAAATATCCGCCAAAGATTTTATAAAATCGCTTATTAAAACCAATCACTTTCCTGGCCTAAATCGTTTCCCCCTTGTTCAGCTTGCTATGATGCCTGCTGTAAAAAAAATAAACTACAAGCCCGATCACCAGCCAGATCAAAAAACGCATCCAGTTCGTATATCCCAATTCGGTCATTAAATAAAAACAACTGGCCAGACCTAAAACCGGAATTAAAGAAAGCTTTTTTACAAAAGAGGCAACAGTCAATCCGATAGAAAGAATCACAAATAAAAAGAAAGGTAGTTTGTCTTTAAAAACTTCCCAACCTTGGCTAAAATCAAATAAACCTAAAAAGTTTTTCCAAAAAATAATGACACCTACGATGAACAAAACCGGCACAACAAATTGAGAGCTGATATAAGGGATCTTAAACTTTGGCGCTGCTTCTCCTGCTTCTCTTTTTGGTAATAAAAGTACACCGCCGCAAACGAGTACAAATGCGAATAAAGTACCAATGCTGGTTAGGTCAGTTACTTCAGTGAGGTTTAAGAACAATGCCGGGATAGCGACAAAAAGTCCGGTAACGATTGTTGCAAATGAAGGCGTTTTATATTTTGGATGAATGCGGCTGAAAGCCTTAGGTAACAAGCCATCGCGACTCATACTCATCCAGATTCGCGGTTGTCCCATTTGAAACACGAGAAGCACACTCGCTGTGGCAATCACCGCACTGAAAGAAATGATATAACTGATTTTATCAAGTCCTACTCTTTTAAAAACAAAAGCCAAAGGGTCGCCAACCTGTAATTCGCTGTATGAAACCATGCCAGTCAAAACTAAAGCAATGGCAATATAAAGTACCGTACAAATAATAAGCGAATAAATCATTCCGCGGGGCAAATCTCTTTGCGGGTTTTTACATTCTTCCGCGGTTGTAGAAATGGCGTCAAACCCAATATAAGCAAAGAATACAGCCGAAACCCCTTTCATCATTCCTCCAAACCCATTCGGTAAAAACGGGCTCCAGTTTTCAGGAGCAACAAAAAAAACGCCGACAGCGATTACAGCAATCAGGATAATGATTTTAAAACCAACCATCATATTAGTTGCCCGCCTGGTTTCTTTTATTCCGGTATAAACAAGCCATGTAATAAAAAAGACGATAGCAAGAGCAGGAATATCGGCGATAATTTTAAAGCCGCCTATATCAGGAGCATTGGTCCAGGCATGATAACCGGATTGCACACTTTCCGAAAGATTGGAAAGTGTGCCACCTTTTGCCAATTCACCGGTTGCTTCATTAAATGCCCGCGAGGCGCTTAAATAATCAGTTGTTAAAAAAGCAGGAACGTGAATGTGCAAGCCTTCCAGGAGATTTACAAAATACTGGCTCCAGGAAATGGCGACAGCAATATTTCCAATCGCATATTCCATCAGCAAATCCCAACCGATGATCCAGGCTATCAGTTCGCCAAAAGAAGCATAAGCATACGTATAAGCACTGCCGCTCACCGGAATACGGGAAGCAAATTCGGCATAACATAAAGCTGAAAATCCGCAACAAATAGCAGTAAGAACAAATAAAAGCGAAACCCCTGGTCCGCCTTCAAAAGAAGCGTTTCCAATAGTTGAAAATATTCCTGCACCAACTACGGCGGCGATTCCCATCGCGGTCAGATCACGTACGGTCAATACCTTTTTTAATCCGGAAGCCGAATGGGTGGCATCAGATAATCCTGACGTCGCATCGTCTAAAATAGCGGTAATACTTTTTTTACGAAAAAGAGGATGAGGCATATTTGGTAAACCGTTTATGAAGCTAAAAGTATAAAATTAATTGTAAGTCTTTTTTTGAACTGCGGGAAGATAAAGAGAGTAAAGGGAAAAATAAACATATGCGCACAATATTTTTTTGAAGGAAAATGAATTCTAACTTATTTCTTCATTTACTGAAGAATCTCCGGTTTCCCTGTATGAAATTTCACACATCAAATTCTTATCCTGCATCAAGCATATTTCTTGACCTATGTTATTGGCAAGAGTATTGTATCATTTTAATTTTGTATTCTAAAAAAATACATACTGATCCAATACAGACAGCTCGCTTTCTCCATCACGTCGCAGAAATCGAGGAAGCGATCAATGATTTTAACAACGCAAGTTTGGCACAGTAGCACATTCAAATTTTTAAAATTAAAACCCAAAAAACGAATATCATGGCAACAAAAACAAAATGGACAATTGATCCCAGTCACAGCGAAATCGCCTTTAAAGTAAAACACCTGATGATTGTAAATGTAAAAGGTGTTTTTACCGAGTATAATGCAAGCATCTATACAACTGATGAAGATTTTACTACTGCTGAGTTTGACTTTTGGATGAATCCCAATTCATTAAAAACCAATGATGAAAAACGCGACGCACATTTAAGAAGTGCCGATTTTTTTGACACCGAACATCACAAAGAAATCACATTCAGATCGAATACCATTGAAAAGACCGGTGAAGATGAGTATGAATTATGGGGCGATCTGACCATTAAAGGGATTACAAAAAAAATAAAGTTGAATGTGGAATTTGGCGGCATTCAAAAAGATCCGTGGGGCGGCGAAAGAGCCGGTTTTACCATTACCGGTAAAGTAAACCGTAAGGATTGGGAATTGAACTGGAATGCGGTGCTCGAAAGTGGCGGCGTGTTGGTAGGAGATAATGTTAACATCGCCTGCGAAGTAGAATTGGTAAAACAGGAAGAGGTGACTGTTTAATAAATGATTATCAATTAATAAACTACCAGGCATTATCATTCACCGGTAATGAGCGGCAGCGTTAGCTTTAACAGGCGAATGCTGTTTGCTTTTAAAACACTTTTGATTCACGCCGGCAACAAAGCAACAGATACGATCAATTCTTATTTTCTTCAGTTTAACATCACATTTCCCACACTGCCATTGAAAAACACATCTGCTACTTTAGCCATGATCTTTTGATTTATTTAGTTTATGTTCCATATACTTCTATTACCTGAACGCCTCATACCTGTACCTGACCTGGTGCTGTACCCGTGCGCTATTAACGCACGGGTAGAGCAGTTTATTATGGGCAGGTATAAGGAGGGACACTGTTGGACATAGGAATCGTGGTGTTTGGATGTTTTAGAAGAAATAGCCGGATGATTGTTTTATAGGTTTTTGTGAGATATTTTATAGGACAGAATTGATTTTTTGAAAGAAATCGTTGATATTTCTTCAAACGCAACTTTAGGATGTTTGACAGCACAGCAACAAATAAATGCATTTTCCGTTTAGCTTTTAAAGCGTCGCAGAAACAAAATCTTGCAAAATAATAAGGGTAAATGTGTACTTTTGACGCCTTTTAAAAGGATAACATCATAATTTAATAAGTCTTGGAACGTAAAGTAACAAAAATCGGCGTTTTAACCTCCGGCGGCGATTCTCCGGGAATGAATGCTGCAATAAGAGCAGTTGTGCGCACCGGAATTTATAATAAATTAGAGGTTTATGGGATCATGCGTGGCTACATGGGAATGATTGATAATGATATTTTTAAAATGGAAAGTAAGAGTGTTGCCAATATTATTCAACGTGGCGGCACCGTTTTAAAAACCGCGCGTTGCAAGGAATTTTACACCAAAGAAGGACGCCAAAAAGCTTACGAAAGTTTACAAAGCCACGGTATTAACGGGCTGGTAATTATTGGTGGGGATGGTTCTTTTCGGGGGGCTCAGATTTTCAGTCATGAATTTGACATTCCCTGCATTGGTTTGCCGGGAACAATTGATAAAGATATTGCCGGCACCGATTTTACCATTGGTTTTGATACCGCTGTAAACACGGCTGTGGAAGCGATCGATAAAGTAAGAGATACCGCCGATGCCCACGACCGGCTTTTTATTATCGAAGTAATGGGGCGTGATTCAGGATATATCGCATTGCACAGCGGCATTGCTACCGGTGCAGAAAATATTCTGATTCCTGAACAAAAAACAGATGTGGAAGGTGTGGTAAATGCTTTGCTGGAAAAACATGGTCGCAAAAAATTAGTAAATATTATTGTCGTAGCTGAGGGAGAAAAGTTTGGCGCAGCAGAATTAGCAAAAGTAATTACAGAAAGAATCCCCGAACAGGAAGTGCGCGTTACGATCCTTGGCCATATTCAGCGTGGTGGTTCGCCTACTTGTTTTGATCGATTAATCGCCAGCCGGATGGGATACGCTGCAGTTGAATGTCTGTTAGAGGGCAGATACAATGTTTTTGTAGGAATCGTAAACAATAAAATGCACTATATTCCATTAGATCAGGCCGTGAAAAAGAAACAAAAGTTAAGTGAAGATTGGATGAAAATTGTAAAAATATTATCGAGCTGAGTAAATGGTGAATTGTGAATTGTCAAATATAAAATTATAAGTAAATGTCGAAAAATATCAGTAAATACCTGCATAAAGAAATGGATAAAAAGGCAGGTTTTGACCACACCGTGAAACGTACAAAAATAGTAGCAACTGTTGGTCCTGCCTGCGATAATTATGATTCGATGGTAGAACTGGTGAAATGTGGTGTAAATGTTTTCCGTTTGAATTTTTCTCATGGAAGCCAGGAAGATAAAGCAAGGATCATTCAGATCATCAGGAAGATCAATGAAACTCTTCCCTTTAACATCGCCATTCTTGCAGACTTGCAGGGACCTAAACTGAGAGTGGGTGAAATTGAAAATAATGCTTTGGAGATCAACCCAGGTGATATGCTCACCTTTACCAATACAAAATGCGTTGGAACAAAAGAACAAATCTATGTCAGCTATCCGGATCTCTACAAAGATGTAGTGCCGGGTAATTTGATAATGATCGACGATGGCAAACTTGAAGTTAGGGTTACTAAGATTCTGCCAAATAATAATGTAGAAGTGGTGGTTGTGATCGGCGGAATCCTTTCTTCAAAAAAAGGTTTAAACCTGCCTGATACAAAAATCTCTTTGCCTGCCCTTACCGAAAAAGATTTGAATGACCTTGATTTCATAATAGGGCAGGATGTAGATTGGATAGCACTTTCATTTGTACGCGAGGTAAAAGATATTACCGGGCTCAAAGACATTTTAAAGGAAAGAAACAGCAAGGCAAAAGTGATCGCTAAAATTGAAAAGCCGGAGGCGGTGATCAACATTCGCGATATTATTATTGAAAGTGACGCCATCATGATAGCCCGCGGCGATCTTGGTGTTGAATTGCCGATAGAAAAAGTACCGCTTATCCAAAAAGAGATTATTCGCAAATGCATGCACCGCGCAAAGCCGGTAATTGTGGCTACACAAATGATGGAAAGTATGATGGATCGGATCAAACCAAACAGAAGCGAAATCACCGATGTGGCGAATGCAGTTTTGGAAGGAGCTGATGCGCTGATGCTAAGTGGCGAAACCGCAACGGGTAATTATCCGACCTTGGTAATTGAAACCATGAGTAAGATTATCCTGGAAATTGAAAAAACGGCCTATGATTATAACCGTGATGATATTCTTGCACCTCAGCCTCATTCACCTTCGTTCCTGAGTGACGCGATTTGTTACAGTGCCTGCAAACTTGCACAGGACGTAAATGCAGATGCATTAATAGGAATGACTCAAAGTGGTTACACCGGATTTATGCTGAGCAGCTATCGTCCCAAATCCCTTTTGTATATTTTCAGCAAACAAAAAAGCCTGATAAACCAGTTAAGTTTAAGCTGGGGAGTTCGTGCTTTTTTCTATGATGAAGAAGAGAGCCTTGATGATATTTTCTTTGACCAAATTGGAATTTTAAGAGAACGTGGCTTTTTGAAAGCAGGTGATGTGGTTGTAAACACAGGCAGTACGCCGGTTTCACAGCATTTGCCTACGAATGTTCTGAAAATTACCAAAGTGCCACAGTAAATGCTTTTGATTTTGAAATTCAAAATGTTCATTTCAAAATGAACAAAAGCATTTCCATTTACTTTACCGAGAAAGCAATCCAAAGGTGCGGCGGTAACTAACGACAGGAGTGCAACTTACTCTCGCTAGTGCAAATAAGGATTTTCCCTGATTTCATTTTCAATAGTGGTTTCTTCGCCGTGCCCCGGATAAACTTTTACATCAGCAGGAAGTTTGAAAAGCTTTCCCTTTATATTTCTAAGTAATTCTTCGTGATCTCCGTAAGGGAGATCTGTGCGGCCAATGCTTTTTTGAAAAAGAACATCTCCGCCGATAATAAAGCGTTGTTTTTCACAATAAAAGCAAATACTACCGGGTGAATGGCCCGGTGCATGTATCACTTCCAGTTTATCATTTCCCAAAGAAACCACATCTCCTTCTTTCAGATAAATCACATCTCCCTGGTAATTATCAAAAGGCAGGTTGAACATCAAACCTGATGCAGGAGCCATTTCGAGGATTTCTTTTTCCAGCAAATGGGTATTTAACGTTAATTTATATTCTTCTGCAATAAATTTATTGCCGAATACATGATCCAGGTGGCAATGGGTATTCAACAGCATTTTGGGTTGTAATTTGTGAAGTGAAATAAACGATTTCAATTCTTCTTTTTCAGCATCAAAGTAACAACCGGGGTCAATAATAATGCATTCGCTTTGTTCATTGTAAAGTACATAGGTATTTTCCTGAACTGGATTGAATGTAAAAACTTTAATGTGGAACATCGTAATAAATTTGTTTTCAGTAAATTGTTTTTATTGATTAACGCGAAACGACTAATTTTAGGGCAACTATAATAATGAAAAAGCACATGCAAGTTCACAAGAAGCCAATGTACAAAAAAATATTTCTGTTTATCATATTATTTGCAATAGCAGGTTTCGCAGGTGCCCAGGTAAGTACTGTGCAGTTTGGGAAAAATCGTTTACAATTTAAGAAATTTAAGTGGCAATATTACCAGACACAAAATTTCAATTCCTATTTTAACCAGGATGGGCAGGAGCTTGCAAAATATGTAGCGCAGGTAGCAGAAGAAGAACTTCCCGGCATTGAAAAATTTGTAGAATATAGTTTGCAACGTCGTGCGAATATTGTGATCTACAATACTTATAACGACATGAAGCAAAGCAATATTGGCCTCGGCCAGGATTGGCAAAATGCAGGCGGCGTTACAAAGCTGGTTAACAATAAAATGATTGTTTATTACAATGGAAACCATGCAGACCTGCGTCGGCAAATCCGTGAAGGAATTGCACAGATTTTAGTTAAAAATATTTTATTCGGCGAAGACCTCGGTGAAGTAGCTGGAAATGCTGCGTTGCTGGATCTTCCTCAATGGCTTATTGATGGTTATATCGCCTATGTTGGTCAAAACTGGAGTACTCAATTAGACGACGATCTCAAAAACGAAATACTAAGTGAGAAATATAAAAATTTCTACCAGTTTGCTTTTGAAAAACCATTGCTTGCCGGCCATGCATTTTGGTATTATATTGAAGAGAAATATAAAAAAGAAAATACTACTTATTTATTGTATTTGGCGCGGGTTTATAAAAGTTTGAAAAAAGCCAGCCAGCAGGTAACCAAGCAGCGAAAATTTAAAGATGTGCTTGCAGATTTTATGCAGTACGAAGAAAATAAATATGAACAGGATATAACACGACGCAAAAATTATCCAAAAGGAAGCGAGATCACCGATTATACGGTTGGAAAAAGAATTAATTATTTCCATTTTAATGTAAATCCAAACAAACGCAATGGCGATTTTGCTGTGGTTCAATTTAAAAAAGGACAATATAAATTATTATTAAATGAAGACGGTGAAGATAAAACCCTCCTGAAATTTGGTATCAAAACCAAAGAGGGCGACATCAATCCCAATTATCCGATGATGGCGTGGGATCCAAAAGGAACCCGGCTTTCAGTACTTTATGAAGAAGAAGGGAAGATCAAGCTTTTTGTTTATGATGTCATCTCCAAAACAAAACCTTATGTAAGAGATCTTACCAAGTATTTCGACCAGGTGCAGGATATGAAATATATGGTTACCAGCCAGACTTTGCTTTTCAGTGCAGTAAAAAACGGACATTCTGATATTTATACATTTGATATCGGAAAAGACAAATTACAACAGGTAACCGATGATGTTTATGATGACCTTGATCCTTCTTATATTAATCTTCCCGGAAAATCCGGAATTATTTTCGCCAGCAACCGCCCGTCTGCGGGCACAAAAGGTGGCGACACTTCTCTGATGCATAACCGGTATAATATTTTTATGGTTACTGATTTTGCAACAAACCGGCCCGGATTAAATCAAATAACGCAGCTGACAAAATTGAAATTTGGAGATGCACGCTATCCCGCCCCATACGACGACGTGCATTTTACTTTTGTCAGCGATTTGAATGGTATTGGAAACCGTTACGCAGGATTTTTTACGACGAGAACAACCGGGTTAGATACACTCGTTGTTATCGGAGATGATATATTGAGAAACCCCACAGTTCCGGAAATTGATTCCACTTTAAAGGTGTATCACAAGCAGGACGTGGATACGATAGCTGTTGTTGCTGTTTCCGCCGATTCTGCTTATACTTTTCCTTTAACGAATTATGCGAGCAGCCTGCTGGAAACAAGAGAAGCCGGCGAAAACCACCAGGTAAGTGAAGTAACGCGGCAGGGTGACGATAAAATTTTGTATAAGCTAAAGATTGATGAAAATGCATTAAAGCGTCGCAATGTAAGTGCAAGAACGACTACTTACATGAAAGAATTGATGGAGAAAAGCAGGATCGCTGCCGGAGAAGAAATTATTCAACCGCAGGTGCCACAGGAGGAAGATATTTTTCAACATGAATTTAAAGCAGAGAAAAAAGACAGCGCACAATTGGCGGCGCTCAATAATCCGCAACCGGTGGATGAGTCAATTGTACTTTCAACAGCGCGATTGTATCCTTATAAACCTTTAAAATTTGCAACAGATTATGTAATTGCGGGTTTTAATAATAACGTACTTGGTACAAGATACCAGATCTATCAGGGTGGTTCCGGCCCTATCCAACTTTCTTCGAATAATGGATTAAACGGAATCGTGAATATGGGTACTGCCGATATTATGGAAGACATTAAAGTTTCCGGTGGATTCCGTCTTTCAACAAATTTAAAAGATAATGACTGGTTGTTTCAATTTTCAAATTTGCGCAGAAGGGTTGACTGGGGACTAATGTATTACCGCAATGTGCAATCGGTAACGTTTACGGGGAATAACACCTATTATCCGGGGAAAGTACTATCTAATTTATACCAGGGAAGCGTTTCCTATCCTTTTGATGAAGCGAGAAGTTTACGTTTGAATTTTGGAATCAGGAGAGACAACATTGTACTAAGCGCTACCGATCTGGCTTCACTTCCGGAACCGAATAGCGGTAAGACTTACGGGCTGATGCACCTTGAATATGTGTATGACAATACCTTAAACCCCGCACAAAATATTTGGGATGGCATCAGGTACAAAGTCTATTTAGATTATAATTCTCAAATCGGTAAAATTCCGGTTGGGATAGGAAGTAAAACTTATAATTTTGGCTTTGATGCACGTGCCTATTATCCTATTTACCGCAACTTCATCTGGGCGGGAAGGGTAGCAGGTGATTTTAGCTGGGGCAATCAAAAGCTTATTTATTATTTGGGCGGGATTGACAACTGGTTCATGTTTGCCAGCAACCAAAAAAGCGATGGCACTTATCGCTATTTCAATCCGAACAATACGCCGGCACCTGACCAGAATTATGCTTTTCAATCACTTGCTGTCAACCTTCGTGGTTTTATACAAAATGCCGCTAATGGAAATAATGCTTCTGTCATCAACAGTGAATTTAGATTGCCGGTGTTTACTACTTTCTTCAACAAACCGATAAATAACGCATTTGTCAGAAACTTTCAACTCATACAATTTGTTGATCTTGGCACAGCCTGGAATGGAAAATATAGCAGTTTGGCAAGGCCTTCGATCACCTACTACGATCCAAATAATCCAACAGTTACCGTAAAGATCAAAGCGCCGGGAGTAGGCCCTTTCCTCGGAGGTTATGGATTTGGCGTGCGCAGTACTTTATTAGGCTATTTCCTCAAGTTTGATGCAGGCTGGCCGATGAACGGTTTTTTCAGGGGCAAACCGATTTATTATTTCAGTATGGGAGTTGATTTTTAAAGCTTTAAAGTTTGGTTCTTTCAAAAGTTAAATCGTGTAATCCAGGAATCGAATTATTTTTTTAAATGGTAATTTTGCAAAAAGTTCTAACATGATTTACGTAAGTGAAAAAGCAAAAGAAAGGGTTTTAAAATTAATGGAAGAAAAAGCTTTCTCTCCAGAAGACCATTTTTTGAGGGTAAGCGTGGAAAGTGGTGGATGTTCCGGATTAAGCTATAAAATGGATTTTGATCAGGAAAAAAAGCCGATGGACCAGGAGTTTGAGGATAAGGGAATCAAAGTAGTTACCGACTTAAAAAGCTTTTTATATCTCGTTAATACTACGCTGGAATTTAGCGATGGATTAAATGGAAAAGGATTTTATTTTAATAATCCGAATGCAAGCCGTAGTTGTGCGTGTGGTGAAAGTTTTAGTGTATAATTTTTCTTTCTTTTGATAAAAAAACGGCCGGCTTTTATAAACCGGCCTTTTTTGTTTTAGAGCCAACCAAGAGAAATGTTTCACTAAAAGAACAAATAACCGGAATTTTGTTTTTAGCTTTTGTAGCCAAACAAATCTTTTATTCTTTTGCTGTAAGTAATTTATTTTATCACGGCACTCACGCTTC
>JAICYZ010000023.1 GCA_025933935.1 Chitinophagaceae bacterium | reverse complement strand
TATTATTCGCACGGATCACCAGGTCTTTTTCTTTTTGCAACCACCAGGGATAGCCTCCAAACTCCCATTCAGCGCAGGCATACGGGCCCGGACGAAGAATCACAAACAACCCGACTTCCTGCGCAGTTTTTACAAATTCAGCAATGTTCCTGTTGTCGGTTTTGAAATCCCAAACACCCGGCGCTGTTTCCTGGTAATTCCAAAAAACGTAGGTAGCCACTGTATTCAATCCCATTGCTTTGATCATTTCCAAACGCTGTTTCCAATACGCTTTTGGCACGCGCGCAAAATGCATTTCTCCGGAATGAATTTGAATTGCTTTGCCGTCATAAACAAAATTTCCATCCTTTATTTCGAATGTATGTTTTTGCTGCCCAAACGATGCGGTTATTAAAATCAATAAAAATAAAGGCAATAAAATAATTTTCTTCATGTACTATTTTTAATCAGGTGATCGTGTTTCAAACTTAGTGAAATGAATTCGGAATATTTCAGTCAAACGATTGCGGAGATTGAAAGATTTGCGCTTAACAGGAATTTGAAATTCCAAAAGAAGAATTTGGCTTATTTGTTTGTTGACTCTTAATTTTTTTTATAAACCTCATTTAATTGTCATGCTCGGCGAATAAGAGCATCACGAAAGTTTGTACTTTTTTAAATGCAAAAATTAAACTCCGGATTGAAATTTTCAGATTCCGGATTGAAATTTTCAGATGTAGCATTTTTTATAGCGGGATAAGCTAAACCATATCTTAAAAAAATCAAACAAACGGTTGCTTTTCCATAAACTCAGACTATTTTATTATTTTCACCAAACAGTTTTTTAAAAAGAAATCTTTATGGCTTCCCGGGTATGATTTTTTAAAACTTCAAATTATCCACTTGAAAAAGAACTTCATTTTCCTTGTATTTATTTTTTTATTTCAGACAGTTTTTTCGCAAACAAATAAAAAAAACACTCCTGTGCCCACTCAATCGCAACTTGCGTGGCAGGATATGGAATATTATTTTTTCGCTCATTTCGGCCCAAATACTTTCACCGGTTTGGAATGGGGCAAAGGGACAGAGAAGGCAGAAGTTTTTGATCCAAAAGACCTGGATTGTGATCAATGGTGCCGGATAGCAAAAGCAGCAGGAGCAAAGGGAATTATGATCACTGCCAAACATCACGATGGCTTTTGCCTTTGGCCCAGTAAATATTCCACGCATACCGTCAGAGAGAGCCAATGGAAAAATGGCAAAGGTGATGTGCTGAAAGAACTGTCAGCAGCATGCAAAAAATACGGGTTAAAATTCGGTGTTTATCTTTCTCCCTGGGACAGAAATCATCCGGCTTATGGCACGCCAAAATACAATGATGTGTTTGTGAATATGCTGAAAGAAATTTTCACAAACTACGGCCCTGTCTGGGAACTTTGGTGGGATGGCGCCAATGGTGAAGGACCGAATGGTAAAAAACAGGTTTATGATTTTGCTCGTTTTGAAAAAGTTGTTAGAAAGCTATCACCGAATACAATTATCTTCAGCGACATTGGTCCTGACGCGCGCTGGTGTGGAAATGAAAAAGGATATGCCGGAAAGACGAATTGGGATTTGTTGGATACCGCGGGTTTTAAAAGAGGAGCTGGAGCGCCGCCAACGGACACCTTGAACCACGGAAATGTGTGGGGCAAAAATTTTATACCGGCAGAATGTGACGTGAGCATCAGGCCCGGATGGTTTTATCATCAAAAAGAGGATTCATTGGTAAAAACACCGCAGCAGCTTTTTGAAATTTATTCAAAAAGTGTAGGCCGCGGAGCAAATCTAATTTTGAATGTACCACCGGATCAAAGAGGATTGATCTCCAAATATGATTCTGCTGCACTGATTGGTTTTAATAAATTAAGAGACCAAAGTTTTTCGAATGATCTTTCTAAAAAAGGAGAAGTATTTTATATAAAAAATGGCAAAAAAACCGTCACGACACAATTAGATGATGGTAACAATAAAACCTTTGAAACTGTTGCCGCTTCCGGATCACAATCCATCGAGATCAACTTTAAAGATCCGCAAAAAATCAATTGCATTGTACTTCAGGAAAACCTGAAGGAAGGGCAACATTGCGCAAAATTTTTGATTCAGTTGCGGGATAAGAATAACCAGGTAATTAAAGAAATCACCGGTACAACTATCGGCCATAAAAGAATCGTAACTTTTCCTGAAACTGAAGCAAATCGTATTTCACTTTCTATTTTATCGCAAAAAGCATCAACGAGAATTGCTGAAATTGAAACATTTTTGATCGATGAAAAACTAATTGAAAGATAGAGAGAAATATGAAATAAGACCAACAGGTGTCGGAAACCTCTTATGCGTCATCTCGCTTAGTCATACTTTTTTCACTTTTTATAAACGGTCATTTTTTCACATGATCTGCACTATATCTATTTTTTTTCTGCCTACCTTGCGCCCCGAATGAACGTTCAATCGGAAACAGCAGATAAAAGAAAAGCAATTTTAGAATCTACTTTAGAGTTGATCCGGCAATATGGCTTGCAGGGAACCCCTATCAGTTTGATTGCTAAAAATGCAAACGTGGCCGCCGGAACCATTTACCACTATTTTCAAAACAAGGAAGCGATTATCAGTGAGCTATACCAGATGATACGGGAAGAAATGCTTGCTGCCATGTTTATGGAAGAAAATGAAGGGAGCGATTTTCGCGCGCAATTTTTTAGAGGCTGGACAAACTTGTGCAGATATTTTATTTCTCATCCGGGCAGTTTGATTTTTATACAACAATATAATAGTACGCCGGATTTTAAAAGCATTAAAAAGAAAACCAACAAAATCCCGGGTGATAAATTCAGTGAGTTTTTTCAGTCAGGAATGGACACTGGATACCTGAAAAAAATGGAATATAATTTGGTGGCGTCTGTGGTATTTGGCGCTATCATAGCAACGGCGAAATATCACATCAGCGGCCGTTTCGATTATACAGACGGTGATTTATGCAAGATAGCCACCATCATTTGGGACGGAATTAAATTACAATGAATAAAAGAAAAGAATGGATTATCAGAAAATAAAAAAGAAATTAAAAAGGAATAAAACGCTGCTTATATTTATTGTAACATTATTCGGTCGCGGCATTTTGAACGCGCAAACGAATGATTCTTTGCCCACTCTTCAGGAAGCTACTTTGCAAAACTGCATTCAATACGCCATTCAGCATAATCCGGATATTCAGAATGCGAAAATTAACCAGGACATCACAGAAACGATCATCAAAAGCAAATTAGCCGATTGGTATCCGCAGGTAAATTTTAGCTATAATCTGCAACATAATTTTCAATTGCCTACGCTGAATTTCAATGGAAATATTACACATACCGGCACGGAAAATACTTCTGGTGCCAGTTTCGGCGTGACACAGAATATTTTCAACCGTGATGTGCTGCTTGCTTCACGAACGTCAAAAGATGTTCGTCTTGCTGCGACTGAAAATACGAAAGAACAAAAAATAAACCTGGCTGTCGAAGTGAGCAAGGCATTCTATGATATCATACTTACCGTGCAACAGTTAAGAGTAATTGAAGAAGACATTGTTCGTACCAACCAAAGTCTGAAAGACGCGTATTATCAATACCAGGCTGGCATTGTAGATAAAACAGATTATAAGAGAGCTACCATCGCTTTGAATAATGCAAAAGCGCAACAAAAATCCGGTGAAGAATCTTTAAAGGCAAAAAATGCAGCCTTAAAAGCGCTGATGGGTTATCCGGACACAAGGCTTCTTGATCTTGCTTATGATACAACCGAAATGGAGAGAGAAATTTATTTCGATACCACAAAAATTGTTGATTATAATAACCGCATTGAAATTCAGCAACTTGAAACACAGAAAAAATTGCAGGAATACAATTTACAATATTATAAGTGGAGCTTTTTGCCTGATGTATCTGCTTTTGGAAATTATAACCTGAATTTTCTCAACAACCAGTTTTCAAAATTATATGCGCAATCGTATCCAAATTCCTATGCGGGAATAACACTGTCAATACCGATTTTCCAGGGAGGAAAAAGAATACAACAAATAAAGCAGGCTCAGTACCAGATCGTTCAGGCCAGTAATGATATTCGCAGTTATGAAAATATGATTAACACGCAATATGAAAACGCGCTCGCTTCTTACAAAAGCAATCTGTATAATTATTTAAGCCTTAAAGAAAATCTTTCGCTGGCCAGTGAAGTATATGATGTAATTCAATTGCAATATCGTTCGGGAGTAAAGGCATATTTAGATGTAATTACGGCTGAGTCGGATTTGCGAACCGCACAAATCAATTATTACAATGCGCTCTACCAGCTGTTATCCAGCAAAATAGACGTGGCACAGGCATTAGGAACTATCAATTATTAAATAATGACAAGCATGAAATTGTACCAAGATATATTTTACATTTTTGCAGCGGCAATAATATTTTCTTCGTGTTCAGATAAAAAAAATCAACAACAGCAACAAGGGCCGCCACCGGCTGTTCCGATTACGGTAGCCACAGTTACTTCTACCAATGCCGTATATTATGATCAATATCCTGGAACGATCAATGCGTTGGATCAAATCAATCTTACAGCACAGGTGAGTGGATACATCACCGGAATTTATTTTAAAGACGGACAAAACGTAAAAAAAGGACAACTTCTTTACACGATAGATGCACAGATCTATAAAGCGAATTATCAACAGGCGATTGCCAATTTGCAGGTTCAACAAGCAAACCTGGTGAAAGCGGAGAAAGATGCGGCGCGTTATAATGAACTTGCCCAGCATGATGCGATTGCAAAGCAACAGGTTGATTACGCGAATGCTACTTTGGATGCTACAAAAAAACAAGTGGCAGCGGCGCAGGCGAATGTTGCAAGCGTTCATTCCAACGTGCAATTTGCTAATATTTACGCCCCACTCACGGGTACGATTGGTATTTCACAGGTAAAAAAAGGAACAGCAGTTGTAGCCGGACAAACAGTTTTAAACACGGTATCAACCGACAATCCGATTGCTGTCGATTTTACTGTTGACCAAAAAGATATTTATCGTTTTACTGAATTGCAACAAAATAAAAATAACGTTGCCGATTCTACTTTTACCATTGCTTTTGGAGATGATATTTATCCGTATCCCGGAAATATCAGTGTGATCGACAGGGCCGTCGATCCGCAAACAGGCACCATAAAAGTTCGGTTAAGCTTTCCGAATCCAAAAGAGATGTTGAAAGCCGGAATGAATACAACGGTAAGGGTTAAAAATACTGCTTCAAAAAATGCAACCATCATTCCTCACATTGCAGTAAACGAACAATTAGGTGAGTTTTCTGTTTTTGTATTAGGTGATAGCTCAAAGGTTCATGAACAACAGGTTACTTTAGGAACTGTAATAGGCGATAGTATTATTGTAAAATCGGGCTTAAAACCCGGTGAAAAGATCGCAGTTCAGGGAGTTCAAAATTTACATAATGGCACCGTTGTTAAAGTATCCGCTGAACAATAAATAAGGATCGGAATTAGGATTTTAGAAATTTATTCAAAAAAATGATTGCAGAAACTTTTATAAAAAGGCCGGTTACGGCAATTGTAATATCAATCGTCATTGTACTGGTTGGTATTATTTCAATAACCAATCTACCCATCGCTCAATATCCTGATATTTCTCCGCCAACAGTTTCAGTAAGCAGTAATTTCATCGGCGCTGATGCGACAACGGTAGAGCAAACGACAACCACTCCCCTGGAAACGCAAATCAACGGTTCGCCTGGAATGACTTACCTGACCAGCAACAGTACTTCCAGCGGTCAAAGTTCTATCACAGCAACGTTTGATGTTGGTACCAATGTAGATATTGCCGCTCTTGATGTGCAAAACAGGGTTAATGTCGCATTACCAAGCCTGCCTGATGAAGTAAAAAGATTGGGAGTGACTGTTTTAAAACGAAATCCAACCTTCATTGAAGTTCTTGCTTTTTTTTCCCCAAATGGAACCCATGATTTAAAATTTATAAGTAATTACGTTTCCATTTACCTGGTAGATGCGTTGAAGCGTGTGCCAGGTGTCGGTGATATTAATGTTTTTGGGAGTGACTTTGGTATGCGTATATGGCTTGACCCGCAAAAACTTGCTGTGCTGAAACTCACTCCAGCTGATATAACCGCAGCTATCAATGAACAAAACCTCGAGATAGCGCCGGGTACTGTTGGAGGTGTGCCACAGCCTAACCCTCAAAGTTTTGAATACAGCGTGCTAACTAACAGCCGGATTAATACGCCGGAACAATTTAGAAATATTGTTATCCGGTCAGATCCGGCAACGGGAAATATGGTTTATCTCAAGGATGTAGCGAGAGTTGAATTGGGACAATTTAATTACTCAAGTAACGCACTGGTAGATGGTAAACCAGCAACATTCTTATTGGTCTATCAATCACCCGGCTCCAACGCCTTAGCAACTTATGACGGCGTTAACAAAGAACTGCAAAAATTAAGAAGCACCTTTCCAAATGATATAGATTTTAATGTTCCCTCTGAATCGGTTTCTGTAGTAAAAACATCCATGCGTGAAGTAATCATCACTCTTTTAGAAGCGTTAACGCTTGTTGTGATAGTAGTGTTTTTGTTTTTGCAAAACTGGCGGGCTACTTTGATCCCGGTTTTGGCAATTCCGGTTTCGTTGATTGGTACATTCATGTTCTTTGTTCCATTCGGTTTTACCATCAATACCCTTACTTTATTTGCTTTTATCCTGGCTATCGGAATTGTGGTGGATGACGCCATCATTGTGGTAGAAGCTGTTCAGCATAATATTGATCACAACAATATGTCGCCAAAAGACGCGACGCGGAAAGCAATGAGCGAAATTTCTGCACCTGTTATCGCCATTGCGCTAATCCTGGCTTCGGTATTTATTCCTGTCGGCTTTATTCCGGGAATAGTAGGAAGATTGTACCAGCAATTTGCCATCACCATTGCAGTATCGGTAATTATTTCGGCATTTGTAGCTCTTTCACTTACACCTGCATTATGTTCTTTAATGCTCAAACATTCCAAGGACGAGAAAGCGAAACGCGGGCTTCTGGGAAAATTCTTTTTCGCTTTTAATAACAGGTTCAGGAAATTTACAAATTCCTATTCACGGGGAGTTGCCCTTTGGATAAGAAAGTGGCCTTACATTATCGTTTTGCTTTGCGTCATTTTTGTAGGTTTATTTTTTCTATTCAAAGCAAAGCCGACAGGTTTCATTCCGCAGGAAGATGAAGGAAGGCTTTATCTCACTTATGAAATGCCGGAAGGTGCCTCTACTACAAGGAGTATGGATATGATGAAAGAAATTCAGCAAAGATTAAAAGCTATACCGGAAATAAATGTAGATGGCGGATTAGCTGGATTTAATGTCCTTAGTTCCTCTAATAAATCAAATGTGGGAACGATGTTTATCCATCTGAAAGACTGGGATGAGCGTAAAGGTCCATCCCATACTCAAAATGCTGTCATGCAAAGGATCTATCAAAAAACGGCAGACATAAAAGATGCGAAGATTTTAGTGATTGGCCCTCCTGCGGTTCCGGGCCTAGGCCGGGTAGCCGGTTTTACATTTGAACTTCAACAAACTACCAGCACCGATAACATAGAAAAGTTTTCGCAAGTAGCTAATAATTTTGTAGCTCAATTGAATAAAATGCCAGCCATAGGTCGCGCTTATACTTTTTTTACAGCCAATACACCAAGTTACCAGGTAAATGTTGACCGTGAGAAAGCGAAACAATTGGGTGTTTCCGTTGCTGACGTATATTCTACTATGTCAACTTTGCTCGGAAGTTCCTACATCAACGATTTTAATTTGTATGGAAGAAATTTTAGAGTTGTAGCACAGGCAGATAGTAATTATCGTTCGTCTGTCGCTGATATTGGAGGATATTACGTTCGTAATTCGCAGGGGAATATGATACCTCTAAATTCCCTGATTACGACCAAATTAATAGAAAGTCCTACTTCAATAGCGCATTATAATATATATCGTTCTATCGAAATAAACGGAACGCCCAAAGATGGATATAGCAGTGGTCAGGCAATAGATGCATTAAAAGAAGCGGCGGCAAAATATTTGCCACCCGGTTACGGATATGAATTTTCAGGAATGAGCAGTGAGGAAATAAAAGCCGGAAATAAAACAGCGATGATTTTCGCCATCTCCCTGGTTTTTGTATTTCTTTTCCTGGCCGCCTTGTATGAAAGTTGGTCTGTACCATTTTCAGTTTTGCTGGCAGTGCCAATCGGAGCGCTCGGTTCCATCATTGCGCTTACCTGTTTGCCAAGCCTTACTGATAATATTTATGCTCAGATCGGGCTAATTACCTTAATCGGTCTCGCGGCGAAAAACGCTATTTTGATTGTAGAGTTTGCTAAAGAGCGTGTGGACGCGGGAATGGATTTAATGAAAGCGACGATTTCAGCTGTCAAATTGCGTTTGCGACCGATATTAATGACTTCTTTTGCCTTTATCCTGGGAGTTTTGCCATTGGCATTTGCTTCAGGGGCCGCCGCGGAATCAAGGAAAACCATTGGTTGGACTGTATTTGGAGGAATGCTTGCTGCCACTTCGCTGGCTATCTTTATTGTTCCGGTTTTGTATGTGATCATTACGAAAGCAGCTTATGGCAAGAAAAAACTTGCTGAATTAAAAGCTGGTTATCATCCGGAAGAACATGAGAATTTTGAAGAAGATGTATAGTGGATCTCCTGACTCTCTCAACAACCTGAACCATTGAAATTAATAATGATTCAGGCGACGAAAGAAAGTGTTCTGAGCGATAAAAATTAAACTGATCTATTAACCGAGGGGAATCGTTATTTGTAAGTAGAAAATAGAACTATTCTATTTGTTCGTTTACTGGATAAGATCAAATTAAGCGTTAAGTTTCGGTTACAATAAAAAGCGCGAATGGCGAGTTATGCCTGCGCGGTCGGTCCACCAAAATTCAAAGGCAATTCAACCGCTTCAATATCCTGGATTGGTCCATTCACTGATTCAAATTTTTTCACGTTCTCTATCATTGCTTTCATAAAACGCTTTGCGTGTGTAGGCGTAAGAATGATACGGCTTTTTACTTTGCTTTTTGGTGTTCCCGGCATAACGTTTACAAAATCGACCACAAACTCAGCATGGCTATGGGTGATAATGGCAAGATTGGCATAATTACCTTCAGAGACTTCTTCTGAAATTTCTATATTCAGTTGATTCGGCGTTTGTGGTTGATCTGGCATAACATTTTTTTCAAAAATAAAACAAACAATTTGCGTAATAAAATAAAATACACTTCAAGATCCAGCTACTACGTGGCATAGTATAAAACCCTTATTTAGGTGAAACCAAAAAATTGAATAATTTGTCCGTTACTGCAATTTGTTTCATAACTAAACCTGAGTCCCGGTAAAAACTGTTTCAATAATTTTATTGATCAAAAAAAGGCTTTCCTTTTCGGAAAGCCTTTTTAACAAGATGAGTTTTTAAAGGTAATTATACTTTATTGCGCCCACCACACTTTATCCTTGTAAATGTTCACAACCGGCACATTTGAAGGATTGGCTGTGACTTCGCTGCTCGGATAAGGAAACCTTTGCGGAAATCCGAAATTAGTAGAATTATTATTCGGATTATGCATAGTTGGTACTCCTGTCCTTCTTACATCATTATACACTTCAATAGATTCCTGCTCATACATGGCAATGTATTTTTGAGTCATAATTTCCTGCAGGTTACCAGAAAGAGTAGTACCAAGTTTTGGCAACACTTCAGAAGTATAATAAGCATCTGCAGCAGAAGAAGTAAGGCCATGAAATACGAAATTCGCTTCAAGTGCAGCCTTTAAGGACGGTTTGAAATCCTGTCCTTTCCTTGCCAGCGCTTCTGTTTGCAAAAATAGCAATTCGTGGTAAGTCATCATAGGCGTAGCAACTGTAGCGTCTGCGTCGGAGCCTGCCGTAATATTTGAATAGGAGTATTCTCCGTATCCCGCACGGGTTCTGTCTGCAGTGCCATTTGGGGCGGGAACGATTGTTCCTGCGTTGTCAATGGGAACGAAATAAGCATCAATTCTTGGATCGTTTCTAACGCTCATCAAATCATATAAGGTTTGACCGGCAGCAAAATCACCTCTTTCGTTGTATGTGAAATCAAACCATGGATTTTGCCCTATCTGGGTCGGCTCATATTTATCAAACACAAATGCATCATCGGCACTGCTGAATCCTTTCGGAATACAAGCCAAAACAGAATCGATATCCGAAGGAACCGGTTTTTCAAGATGCATAAAATATCTTGCTTTCAGACTCCATGCTGCTTTGATCCAATTTGATGAGGATCCACTATAAATCAAATCCTGGGCTGCAACTGAAGAACCACTGTTGCCAGTCAAGTTCACAATTGCACTATCTAAAAGTCCAAATATCGCTTTATAAACATCCTGTTGCTTGTCGAATTTGGGATGCACATTTTTACTTCCCATCAGCGCTTCTGACCAGGGAATATCGCCCCACATGTCGGTAGCAACTGCAAGATTGTAAGCAGTTAAAATCTGAGCCATTCCTTTAAGAGCAGGATTTGGATCGATGCCGTCAGAAGAAGTTTTTGTGATAATATCTTTTAATACTGCTAAATTATCATAGAGGCTATTCCAGCTGTTATTTGCAAAAGAAGCTGCATTAACTCCGTTTCTGCGGTCAGCATCATAAAACTGTTCATCTACCCCGGCACTTTGTTCAGTAAAAACGGAAGCATACCAGGCGATATCAGTACCTGTAGTACCAAAGGCTGTTTCGATGATTGCGCTTGGCAGTATGTTGGCGGCCGGTACAGTTATAGGATCATTTACATCCTTATTAATATCGGTCATTACTTTCTTTGAACAAGCCGACAAGGAGAAAATAATAACTGCTGTTGTAATTATTTTTATATATTTCATATTATTTCTTTATGTTTTAAAGTTTAAAAGGTAAGGTTTAAGCCAATGCCCATGCTTCTGGTTTGAGGTAAGGACATGTAATCAAATCCTCCCTGCATGTTTCCGTTTCCTTGTGAAGATTCAGGATCTACATTTGGAATCGCGGTCCACAATAAAATGTTTCTTGCTGAAAGAGAAAGGGAAGCAGAACTAATAAACTTTGTTTTTTGCAGAATACTTTTTGGGAAATCGAAACTTAAAGAAACGTCACGCAACTTCACAAAAGAAGTACTGTAAATATTGGCTTCAGAAATATTCGCATAAACACTGCTATAAAGTGTTTGAATATTATTTGCACCGGTTACTACAATATCATTTGTTTGTCCGCCTTTACCATCTGCATCTACTGTTGAAGCTTTAACTCCATTTATAACAATCTTTTCGGTTCCGCGATCAGCAGTTTTTGCAGAGGTTCCATACAAGTTCATCAGCCTGTTTACACCTGAGTACATTTGACCGCCGTTTTTCCAATCTATTAAAAAGCTCAAATGAAGAGATTTATAAGAAAATTCATTGTTCACGCCAAGGATGAATTTCGGAGTTACTGAACCAATGACGCCATCTGTTCCTGACAAAGGCATTCCATAAGTGGCACTGTTAGGATCATCATCAATCTCAACCTGCCCTTTATCATTTTTAAGGAAAGTAGTACCATAAATTGAAGGATAAGAGTATCCGATAGCGGCTCTCACCTGCGGATCCACGAAACCACCTAAATAAATATTATCCACTCCCGGAGCAAGGCTAATTACTTTGTTCATTACTTTGGTAAAATTGGCAGTGAGGTCCCATTCGAAATTCCTGGATTTTACCGGTACCAATGTTAAAGTCGCTTCATGAACATTACTTTGCATATTACCGGCATTTTTTACGATCTGTGCAAAACCGGTAGAACCAGCTAACGGAATAGAAAATATCTGATCAATTGTTTCCTGGTGAGTATAGGTATATTCAAGTCGAACCCTGTTATCAAAAAATCCTAAGTCTGCTCCTACTTCAAAAGAGTTGGTGTTTTGCGGCTTTAATTGAGGATCATATAAAGTAGAATTCTGACGGAAACCCACTATACCATTAAAAGGGAATTCAATGTCTTCCGATAAAAATCCACTACCTGAAGATCCCTGGTAATAATAAGGTTCGTGATAAGTGCCCGGAGCGCCCACTTGTGCATAAGAAGCGCGAAGTTTACCAAAAAAGCCGCGTCCCTTGAAAGTGTTCAACTGGCTAAATACCCATGAGAGCGACGCAGATGGATAAAAGAAAGAGTTGTTGTCCGGAGGCATAGTAGACACGATATCATTTCTGCCCGTTACATTTAAATATACCATGCTGTTCCAATCAATACCAGCCTGGCCATAGAATCCAACTGTTCTGTTCTTATAAACTCCTTCCGAAGTCGTTTGCGTACTTGCATTACTAATATTATCAAAGCCTGGAATAATAAAACCACTTCCAGTTCCGCTGATACTTCTCAGATAGTTGTCGTTAATTTCGTTTCCTGCCAGTACATTTAAATGCCATTTATCGCTCAATTGTTTATTATAAGTAATATTCAAAAGAGAATTAAACGCACGATTTATTAAAGCACCATTGGTAAGCTGGCCGGTGCTGTAAGCGCCTGATCCGTATTCATAAAGTTCGGTGCGCCCAGTGGTATATTCATCCATACCAACCTGGTAACGGATATTCAGATCTTTAATAGGATTATAGGAGATGTATGTATTTCCGAAAACCCGACGGGTTAATTCATTAAAGTTATTATAAGTGGTTCCCCAATAAGGATTATCAAAAGTTCCGCCGCGGTATTGAATTTGTTTGTAAGGATTATCTTTCACATGAGTTGGAGTGCCTTTCAGATCGTAACTGATCGGGGCGCCATATACTTCAAAAAGGTAGCTATTATTTCCAGATGGCATTTTGTCAATATCGGTAGAAGAAAAGTTTACATTTGCTCCCACCTTTATTTTCTGGCTTACATTAAAATCACCTGAAATTTTTGCATTATAACGATTCATTCCGGATTTTGGAATAACGCCTGATTGATTAGCGGCGCCCAAACCCACATAATAATTGCCAAAATCTCCATGTTGAGCGATACTTACATTATTATTAGCAGTTAATCCTGTTTGAAAAAATTCTTTCGGATTATTATAAACTCCCGGCGCAACCCATTCGCCTTTTTTAATATTCCAATACTTGCCTTTTGTATCAGCGGTTGGCGTGTTATTATTATAGGTATTTGCGACATTACCACCATAGGTAGCGTTATCAGGCAAGCTGCTGATTAAAGGCCCCCAGGAAGTAGAAGCTGTCTGGCTAAACGCCCCGCCGCTACCTTGAGCATATTGTGTTTGTAAATCCGGAAGTCTTGATACCTGGTCAAATTGAAAATTGCTGGAAGCACTTACAACTGCCCTTCCCTTTTTAAGATTTTTTCCACTTTTGGTAGTGATCATAATTACACCGTTGGACGCTCTCATTCCATATAATGCGGATGCAGCCTGTCCTTTTAGCACACTAATCGAGGCGATGTCATTAGGATCAATATCAATAGAACGACCTGAATAGTCGGTTCCTGTAACGCCATTTCCACCAACACTAAAATCAGGATCACTATTGACTGGGGTACCATCAATTACGTAAAGAGGTGTATTGTTGCCATCAAAGAAGCGCGCACCCCGGATAAATATTTGTGTAGACGCTCCCGGCATTCCACTGGAAGGCCGAACCTCCACTCCTGAAAGTTTTCCTTCAAGAGCCGAAGCTAAATTCGGATTGGCACCTTTCGTTATCTGATCGGAGCTTAAACTTTGGGTAGAATATCCCAAGGCCTTCTTCTCTCTTGAAATACCTAAAGCAGTAACAACTACTTCATTCAATCTTTTTGAACTGGAGGTTAAGCTGACATTTATTGTAGAACGATTATCTACTGCAATATCTTGTTCTTCATATCCAACCCCTGTAATAACGAGGGTGGAATTTGCAGGGGCAGCCAATTCAAATTGTCCGCTGCCATCTGTAGCTGTGGCGGTCTTGGTTCCCTTTACCTGTACGGTAATTCCCGGAAGCGGGCTGCCATCAGGGCCTGTTATCCGGCCTTTTACCTGATTTTGCTGGGCAAATGCAAACACTCCACTGAGCATCAGCACTGTAAAAAGAGTTAGAAATCTTCTCATGTGTTAAGGATTATTTTTTTAAAAGGTTGCAAAGATACCATTGAACGGAATACTTACAAAAAGATTGTTAAGAAAACAACCAGTTTCCACTAGTATGACAACATTTATTCGTTTTATGCTGCATGCACCTGCGATAATGTAAAGGGAACGCTTATGCTTATCTTTCAGGATAAGTTAATGTGTTTGTATAATCAGGATTAAATTTCGCAATTGACTGAAGAAGCGTGATCCTCGATTTTTAAAAAATCGTTCCCACATCATAAAGTAAGAGAAACAAGGTTGCCAACCCTTGATCCTGCCTCAATCATGAAAGTTGCTGCCAACATAACACTTTTACCACGTTTTATTTGTGTATTTATGCGGCCTTCAATGCGGTAAGTGCTCTGATCGGAGCACTTGCCCCCATTGAGAGTGGGAGAAAGGACGAACAAGATATCAAATACTGTCTATTAGACGATCCATTTATAAACATGATTGGAAGTTTTGCGGCTTATTTTGCTGTATCATTAATACTGTTATAAAACTTAATCGATTTTAAAAAATCATTTTCTCTTTTTGGTTTTAAATTATTTTCCTTGATATACCGGTCCATCTGATCTTTTTTATCCGATGTTAAATCATCAAGAGCAGAAGAACTATATTTAAACGGAACGGCTTTATTGCCAATAAGAGCAATGTCCTGTGTATGTAGTACATACTTTCTCGTATTATTTACGATCCCATTCGAATAATTTTCTCCTTCTGGTTTTTTTGTAAACTCCTTCAGGATTGTTATTTTTCCTCTCGTGAGTACCTGAACAAAATTCGATTGGTCCGGTAATAAATCACTTCTGAATATCATATCAGAAGTAGAATCATTTGAATGGTTTTCACCATAAATTTTTATTTCACTTACGTTATCAATAAACTCATAAATTGTATCATTTTTTGAATAGATAAATTTTCCATCGGAACCATTGAAATTTATTTTCGCCAAATCATAATTTTCGCCATTTTTCAATGTTACTTCTCCACTTTTCCAATCGCTAAATAATAAAGGAGTACCCTCAACATTATTATCCGCTTTCATGTTAATATGTTGTCCCTGAAAAGGCTCTGCCAAAATATTAGGTGAAATGTTAGTTTGCGATAGAGCAAAAGAAACAAAAGTGCCGAATATTAGCGTTAAAATGAACTTATTCATACAAAATTTTTAAATCGAAGTGTAGTTGATGCGGTATTTACGTTATACTTAACAAGCCGCCAGTGTTTTTTTCTTTACTTAAATAAAATCAGAATTGCCATTATTTGTCCTTTTATTGAGAGATTATGGTGTTTCCAAATTATTTATACTTTTATAATCGTTTTGAAAAATCCTTCAATAAAATCGGTTTATCTGAAGAAATAAAAAACCGCCTCAAGATAAGACGGTTTTTTGTAAAAATTTCCCCTGCTATTTATAGTATCGGTCTATAACGTATCTGGTTAGCGTTTTATATTGAAAGATATATTCGCCGGCAACCGGATCTGCTTTTATAATATTTGGACCATCCGTTACAATTACTCCAGCTGCTTTCATTGTCGCAACGTCGTCGTCATTCAATTTTACAGCAAAGTCGCTTAATCCGCCCGCACCGCTTGTAAAAGTTATCACATATCTTGGTCCGATATAATATCCACTCGGAACCTCGACCTGTGTACTATTATCTGCTACAAAAGTGGCTGTACGGCCGGTAAAAGAAGTACCATCCGGAGCTCCGGCGTTTGATGGAGCACTCCAGCGTGTAAAGTCCCAATTATAGTTTCCTGCTATTACGTTTCCTATAATATTAAAATAAAGAGTGTTCAGATTTGAAGTCAAAAGCTTGCCGGATGCGTCCGTTATTGAAACCGGCAATAAATAACTTTTTGCAGGATCAACTTTACTTTGATAAACGTTTAATGTAGTTGTAGCATATTGCTCGCCTTGAGGAATAGTTAAGGAGGTGGAGGCAATAGAATACGCATCTTTGGGCAATAGTTGAAAATTAGTACCATTCGCCGTATTATAAGCTGCAATTAAAGAGGTATCAATACCTAAAGTTACTTTAATAGGACTTGCGGGTAAATTAACCGATGCAAGATCTGCGATAATACTATAACTCGCGGTATCTGAAGTAAATCTGATGTTATTTGCGCTAAAATTTGTTAGTCCGCCCCTAATCAAAGTCATATGATCCTGAAGTCCTGAAAAATCAGTAGCGGAAGGATTACGATCTTTAACGCATGAGTTAAGGGTTACAAGCAATACAAATGTTAATGTAATGAACCCCATCCAATTATTTAATTTTATTTTCATATTAGTCATTTTAAAATTGATATAGTATGTTTACTATTTCATCCACCAAATTTTACTTTTCTGGTGATCAATAGCTCCTTCTTGGGCGACATTTTCCGGGTTTTTAGAATACTCGCTTGTAGGATACTTCCAACGAATCGGAATTTTATCAACATCGTAGTAAGGGGAGGCTGTTAACGGTATGCTACCTAAAGGACCCGGATACGGCCAAGAACCTGTGTGTAAATAATCAAATCGCCTATAGTCTGCGTAGGATTCTAAACAGTTAATGCTCGTTAAAGCAGCCCACTTTTGGCCCAAAATAATTGTTTGTTTTGCTAAAAGAGAAGTGGCTGTGCTATAGTCAACTTTTGTGTTCCCCGCTTCCTGGCTATAAAAATCAGCAAAAGCAGTTTGATAGTCAGGAACGCCGAGATATCGAAATGATTCAATAATCCCTTGTTTATAAAGTGCCTTATCATCTCCGGGGAGATAGCCTAATGCGACGGCTTCCGCTTGAATAAAATAACTCTCGGAGGCGAGCATCATGACAGCAGATGCAGTTGAGCCCTTGCCGGGATCTACGGAAAATGAATCAACTCCGTTTACATCTTTCGATATATCATAACCCCTCAAGATACCAGGACCGAAAAATGAATAATTTCCATTCGAAGGATTACCACTTACCGCTCCCATAATGTTACCCACAAACTTTCCTTTATTAGGGCCTGAAACAACACGTGTAAATTCCTCGCTTGTTCTGGGGTCTTTATTATTTTGAAAATAATTTACGACATAAATATTAGGAGCCCAAAAATCTCCAAAACTGGATACCTGGCCGCCGGTAAGGTTCCAAAAACGTTGCCAGAAAGGATTACCTTTTCCAGTTGAATTTACATAACCAGGGTTTACTAAGGCATCGTTAGTTAAAAAACCAGCAGTCTCATTTTTAGTTAAATCAAGGTTTGGTTGAAAAAAAGCTGGTTTAGTATCCAACTGAGACATTCTTAGTAACATATTTAAACGTACGGTATTAGCAAATTGGATCCATGAAGTCTTGTCACCACCAAACATGATATCAGAATTGGAACCAGGAGTTGTTGCCGCAGATTTAATTAAGTTAATTCCCTTTTCGATTTCTATAAACAAACTATCATAAATGTCCTCACCTTTTGAATAAGCGGGCCTTAATGAAGCCGCACCTTTCAAAGCATCAGCGTAAGGAACATCACTCCATAAGTCAACAAGATGTTGGTAGTTATACGCTTTCATAATTCTTGCTACACCTTCTAGAAAACTTTGGCCTGTTGCATTGGATTTATCCTGAATGTATTGATAATCTTCAAGGTTGTCATATATGGATTGCCATAAACCATCGCCAAAATCTGTGGTCATCTTGTAGGTGGTGCCTGCATCACTGGCATTAATTGCATAGCTTCCGCTAACTGCCCAGTAACCCATCCATTCACTTACAGCTGTAGGACCGGGATAATAATTGGCCACAGTAACTGCAAGTGCAGCAGGTAATACCAGGCTCGGGTCCGCAGAGGTTGATTGATTGGGATTTGTATTTACGTCAAGATACCCCTTCTTGCAGCCAACACCTGCTATTAAAAAAACTATCGTGAGTATTAGAATTATTTTTTTCATTTTATTATTTTTCTTTGAATATTATTAAAATGTTATGTTAACGTTGGCTCCAAAAATTCTGGTAGGTGGATTCTGATTGATATCAGTAGTTCCGATAGCATTTCCTGTTGTATTAGCAAATTCGGGATCAGTCCAAACATTCTCTTTGGCCTTAATAGTAATCAGATTGCGTCCTACCAGTGCAATAGAGAGTTGTTTTATAAACGAATTGCTACCAAAAACTCCTTTTGGAAACGTGTAAGAAAGAGACACTTCACGTAGTTTCCAAAAATCTGCGCTATTTATATAAGTACTTCCAGTATTGTTCCAGAGGCTTGCCCAAAAATCGTTGTTACCATTCCTCACGGCAACGTCTGTATTCGCTACATATTTGCCTGATGCATCAAGATAAGAAGAATTAGGTATAACAAATGGCTGACGACCAGATTGTGTAGAATACCATGAAACACCGGTGAAATCTAACGCGTTTCCAATACTATTGTAAATTATACCGCCAAATCTCCCCTCAGCTAAAGCATATAAAGTAAATCCTTTATAGCTAATACTTGTATGGAAGCCGAGACTATAGGGAGGATTAGGCGTTCCATAAGTTGATAAAGAATCGTTAACAGTTGGAAAGCCAGAGTTTTTATCTACAATAATTCTTCCCTGGGGATCCCTTTTCCAGTCTGTTACCTTAATTTGCGGAAATGCCTCGCCTTTAACAACATATTGTTGCCCACTTAAAAGAAAATTATCAATACCTGGATACAGTGATACTACCTTGTTGTCGTTATATGCAAAATTTCCACCGACATTCCACCTCAGCCCAATCCTGCTATTTTGAAGCACAACTACATCCAGATCAGCTTCGATGCCCTTATTTTGCATCTCACCGCTATTTAACAAAGCGGAGGTAAATCCGGTTGCAGAACTTACTTGTACTGGTAAGGTCTGATTAGTTGTATTAGATTGATAAACAGAAGTATTCAAGGTGATCCTGCTATCTAAAAACCTCAGTTCTAATCCTATTTCTTTTTCTAAAGTAAATTCAGGTTTTAATAAGGAGTTATTAAGGGCATTTGACACGGTAAATCCGGCTGTACTTCCATAAGGGAAATTAGGGGCACTATTAAACACATTATCCAGACTGTAAGGCCCTACGCTCACATTTCCTGTTTTACCAATAGCACCTCTCAATTTTCCATAACTTAAAATTCTATTATCTTTTAATCCTGGTATAGCATCAGTAAAAACAAATGAAACATCGCCCGCGAAATAACTGTAACTTCTTAGTTTTGGCGCTAACCTTGAATCCCAGTCATTACGGAAAGATCCATGAGCAAATAGATAATCATGGTAACCTAAAGTAAGGTCGGCAAATGCACCATTTTTTCTTACTTCAGAAAAATTCTCGTAGTAACCTGGTGTTCCAACCACATTTGAAATATTGAAAAAATCGGGAATTCCTAACTGCACTGCTGAAAGGTTTATATCTCTTTGTGTATTGTCAAAAGTGGTAGCACCCAAAGTTAACTTTGTGGAAATATCATTAAAATTTTTATGAAAGTTAGCAAGCACGCTGCCTGTTAGAAGTTGATTATACTCGAAAGCGTCATAATCTGCAGCCGGCATATCTGTAGTACTACGTCCGGAGCCGTATACATCTGCTTTCGCCCAATCAGCAAAGCTAAACGCTTTGCTAGTAAATTTTTGTGTAAGGTCAAACCGTGTGATGGCGGCTGTAGCAGACAGATCCAACCAATCGGAAGCTTTAAACGCTAAATTGAGGTTGCCTAGCAAGGTGTTCCTTCTGCTATCAAATCTTGATTGATCTATTTGCCACCATGGATTTCCGTAATATGCGTTGAAATAACCATTTGGATTTGCAAACGGATCTGTTTGCCAGTTTCTATAGTCTCTTAAATCTATACTTGCCGGGGTATTAAGAATAGTCCAATAAACCGCCCTGTTTTGGAAATAAGAACCGCCAAAAGTAGAAGGACTTCCATTCACTGAAAAGGCACCTGGTGTTGTGTTTGAATGTTGAAGTGTATAATCTGCGGCGTAGTTAACAGTCAATCGGCCGAATTCTCTTGAACCATTAAATCTGATACCATCTCTATGATTTTTATCTTTAGGAATTGTTCCGGCGATGCTAACATCCTGTACGCTCAGAAAAAAACTACTCTTATCATCTCCTCCAGAAATAGATACTTCGTTTTGTTCAGTTATACCCTTATCAAAAAATTTCAATTTAGCGTTTGGTACTGCAGAATATGTACCGTGTTTTAAGGAATCAACATAACTTCCATCAGGCTTGTAAAATCTGACCGGAGCCCCAATTGTTATAGGCGCTCCATTAAATCTCGGCCCATAGTTCTGATTTTCATAAGGCACATAAGGAAGAAAAGGATTGTCAGGGAAATATTGAATTCCCGGGTATTGTGCAGGATCGTACTCTCCGCCAAATTGCCCAAATGTATTTTGAAGCTTTGGCAAATAAGCAACTTCCTGAACTTCGGTAGTGTTATTAAAGCTGACAGTGGGTTTGCCCTTTGTACCTTTTTTAGTAGTAACAATAAGAACGCCATTTGAACCGTCAGAGCCATATATCGCAGAAGCACTTCCTCCTTTTAATATTGAAATATTATCAATATCATTTGGATTCATCTGAGCGAGAATAGTTCCACCCTGATCTCTGGGCATTACCACATTATCAATAACGATCAGTGCCTGATTATTACCAAGAATGGACCGATTGCCTCTTAAAGTAATTCGAGTATCCTGGTTAACACTACTATTTACGTTAGCAATTTGTAATCCTGACACTTTTCCTGATAAACCGGTAGCAACATTGGTAACCTTGCCCTCAGTAAGATCCTTATTGTCAATCCTTGCCACGGATGTACCAAGCGATCTTGGTTGCCGCCTGATCCCATAACCTGTAATAGTTACGGCAGCTAGTTCGGTATTGGTTCTTTTTAAAACAGCATTAGCGTGACCGGCCTCTGGTGTTACTTTAGTTTCACCATAACCAGCAGCAGTAAAAGATAATGAGCCACTACCTTTCACTTTGATTGAAAAATCACCATTAGCATCAGCAGTAGTGGCGTTTTTTGTGCCGGTTTCAGTAACTGTAGCAAAGGGAACAGGAGCACCCGATTCATCTTTCACTATTCCGGTAACTACCCTGGTTTGTGCAGATGCTAAAAATCCACTTAGCATAAGCACCGAAAAAAGTACTAATATTCTTTTCATGTGTTATAGTTTAAAATTTGTTGATTTTTCAGTTAATGGTTGTTTGATTTTTCACAGTCGTGTTTTCCTGATTCAAGTGGAATTATTGGTTAGTAATTCTTTAACATTATATTAATGCAAAAAGGCAACTTTTTTTTCGCATTTGCTGCAAAGGAATTTTTAATTTACACAGGCGTGACAATGATAGCAATAGTAATTTTGGTACGAAAAAAAGAAGCCTGGACATTCATTAAGGTCGCTTAAAGACCGGATTTTACCGGCAAACTTTTTTGAGACGGGAAAGAATTTATTACCTTAAAGATATAATAATCATGAAGTTATCACGAAACATACCCTCGTTATCTCATACACCTAAAATAAATTTCTTTTAGAAATATCGCTCTACAATTTCAAAAAAGAAATTATAAAGTTTCTCAAGTTTCACGTCAATTGTGTACAAAAATTTACTTTCATAAGACAATTAATTTCCGTTGATCAAGAAATTTTAGTGACATGAAAACAAAAAGTTTAAATAAAATCCAACAAAATCGAAGAATTATGGCGAATTGAAAATTAAACCTATTTTTTTTCTCCAAAATTTGTGAGTATCTAAAATAACTGATTTTTTGTGGTAAACACAGCTGAGCATTTTCTTACAACAATCAGTTAAAAATTGGCGTTAAACATCGTCATTCTTTAAGATGTGAAATTATCTGTTTCTTGTTTTGAACAAAACATTCTCTGCTGAATTATATAGAGAACAGCGTATTTGCTTAGAAGCTATAAATTCCCTGTAGCTTTATTTCTGATTTTTTATTTCCTTTGATCGCATCAAGACCGCTCCCAATTGTTGTCTTATCGCTATAAATTGTTTGGGCAAATCTTATCCAAAAGGATAATTTTCGCGAAAGTTTATAATGTGTATTCACATAATACCGATATCCCTTGTCAAAAAAAACCGGAATGGAATATCCATATAAAACGTCATTTTCAAAAGCATAAAGGCGGCTGTCATAACCATCCGTTTCAAAATAAGCTAACCTTGTATTTGCCGAAAAAGACTTTAAAGGAGGAGTATAGTTTAACTGAATAAAGGCAAGGTAGCCGTTTTGTCGGAAGTCATTTTTCTCATCAAAAACCAGTAGTTCAACCCTTGACCTTAAAGTGAGACGACTGTCTATTTTATACTGAAACTCCGTTCGCAAATATTTTTTTGGTCTTGCTACGACCTGGTTCAAAAAAGCGTTATCAGGATTAAAATTAATAGGTTTCTTTTCATACCTGAACCTTGAAGTTAACTGAACTTGTTTATTTGGCTGATAAGTAAATTGCAGCATGTAACCCCTTCCTGAAGTAGGCGCATCGACCCTGTATTTAAGCCATGGAAAATGATAAAAATCGGCATACGCATCTATGCGAATAACGCTTGTTGGAGTTACTGTTACTCCTGAATAAAACCCGCTTTCATTCGTTGGAGAAGTATTTTCGGTAAACGCATTTGCATACAAAGCTTGATATCCTCTTGAAATATTCCGGTACAAAAAAGTCATTGCTACATTCGCATCTGCATTAATCAATAGCCCATTAATAAAGGCTTTGTCCAGATCTTTATCCATGGCGGCTTCGCCAAAGAAATGTACATTTTTGTAAGTATAGCTATAATCTACGCTGTAGTTACCAGCGCTCTTCCCGGATAAACCAAACTTGTTATACAAGTAATCCGCCTTAATAATCGAATGTTCAAAATCATAATGAATGGCGTTCATTCCGAAATGAAATTTTTCATTTGAAAAGGAAACATTGCCTCCAAAACTTAATTGACTTTGCACTCCTTTTCCATCAATTTCATTCGTTGTGCGGTGATATCCCGACGTATGTAAAGAACTGACATGATCAATAATATTAGAGGTATCAGTTTCAAAACCAGCGTCGATTTTCCGGTAACTGACAAAACCAGTTGCCTCCAAATTTTTCTTTTTTAAAGTAATACCAACACCCCTGTTAAAAACAATTTCACCGGCGGAATTATAAGGTTTCAAAACTTCAGATTGCCTTTTGGTATTCGTAATTTCAGCGCCTTTACCAAATGCCAGGCTTTGCCATTGTATCAATCCTTGCCCCATATTTACAGAAAAATCACCAATCGCAAGTGATTTAATGATCCCGATATCTCTAAAAAAAAAGTGGGCTGAATAAAAATCAAAGCCGTTCTTTTGTGCGCCTCTGAAAAATTGTTCACCGGCATCTTTTTCAGCAGTAAAGCCATATTGAAGCCCATTTCCTGATTTGTATTTATAACGCAAAAGAATTTTATCAGAGCTTCCCGGATAAAAATTATTGGCTGTATTTCGGTCTAAAAGATATCCTTTCGATTTTTCCAATGTTTGTGCCGCTCGAAAAAGCAAAGTGCTGTTTCCATTTTTAAAGCGCTTATTTAAGGTTTGGAAAACTGCTGTTTTTTCTGCAACTGTTACAAAAGGCCTGATTCGCCTGATAACATCCAGATTCCATCCTGGTACTGCCTGCAGCTCATAAACGGTTAAAAAATTGCCAAGTAATTTCCTGTAAGAAAGCAGGTTATTTATTTGAAGACCGTTTAATAATTTCAACTCTTGCAGAAGACCGGCATCAGCGTAATTGAGATTAATTGGTTCTTTTAAGAAATGCTGCATTTCCTGCAAATAACCATCATCTTCCGTCTCCATATCTTCATTTCCTTCTGTTAAATCCTCTAATTGTTGCTCTACAATCGCCGGTGGTTCATCTAATATTTCCTGCGCTTTTGCTGTTTCCGGATTTCCCATTAAAAATAGAAATACTGAAAATGAAAGCACACTTTTCACAGGTTTAATCGCTCTCATTTTCTTTTGGTTTTAGATTCATCATGAGCATCAAACCCGGACTGAAACCAAGTTGTGGATGGTAACTGGCACTCACATCCAAACGAAAATTTTTCCAGCTTAGACCAGCTCCTCCATAAGGTGATTCATTTTGCGAAGCAATACCAAAGCGCGCAAAAAATTGTTTGGCGAAATTATATTGCACACCTGCATTTACATCAACCGGCAGATCTTCCTGCTTTACAATTTCGGCACTTACAAAAAAGTTATCGGATGCTTCATATCCCAATCCAAAAGAATAAACGGAACTTAATTTATCATTTTCCGTTTTGGATAACCTGCCTCCTACGGGGTTATAAATGTGGATACCGCCGTTTAATTTTTCAGTAAAGTGACAAATAACGCCGATTTCAAAATTTACGGTAGAAGGACTTTCAAAACCCGGAATACGAAAAGAATAATAATTGAATTTGATTCCAAGGTCTAATTTCGTTCCTACATTTCTTGCGTAAGCCATTCCAAGTTGCGATTCATTATAATTTTTATAGCCAAAATAATCAGCCTGGAAAGCAAAATTTCCTTCCTTTGTTGGAAGAGCAATAATAGCAGAATACATGTTTGTTTCGGCTAACAAAAACCTGTTTTCTCCAAAAAAACCAACTGCAGCATTTTCCATTCGAGCAAGCGCTGCCTGGTTTGAAGTGATAGAAAACACATCTGCATGATTGATGCTGTAAGCGCCCAAGCCAATGTAGGAAGCGGATACAGGCTTTCTTACCGATTGGGAATCACACAAATTTATGGTAAGCAGAAAAAAATATAGCAGGTAGATTTTTCTCAAAGCGGCAATTTTTAGAGTCAGTAAAAAATATATAAATTAAATATAAGATTTTGTTTGATAAAACAAAAAATAAAAATTATTACTGCGAGTATTACGCGTTGCCGAGCGACTTTAGTTTCTCTTTGTTTCGCTTAGTCGTTATAGAGTATATTACACAGAGTTGCACCGAGAAGACACAGAGAGCCACGGAGAAAAGCATTTATTAATTTGTAACACTTAAATGAAACAAAATGGAAAATGAATTTAAACATCAAAATCTAACAGGAAACATCATAGATCT
>JAICYZ010000354.1 GCA_025933935.1 Chitinophagaceae bacterium | reverse complement strand
ATTGAATAAAAGCCTGCGAATCAAAAGCGTTTTTATTCGAATAATTCAAACTTTCAAAACCTTTGGTTATGGAATTTTTTTCGGGCGCAATTTCTTCAAGCCATTTGATCGCTTTCTCTTTATAAGTTTCTTCCTGATGATGGAGACCATACGCAAATAAAATGGGGACGATGGTATTAATGATAATATTATCAATCATTTGCTTTCCTAACGATTTCACTTTCTGCTCGGTCATCTCGTCGAAAATATAATGGTAATGCCAGTAATGATTTGCTTCCAGGTTAAACATTTTTTTCACTTCAGAAAGGTGATCAGTTTCTTTTATTTTTGAAAACAAATGTTCACTATTGTGAATCAGCATCGCCAGTTGAGCAAGCCGGATCGTAGGAAAGTTTGCCGGACGCATTCTTAAAAAAAACAGTTCACCGTCTACCGGTTGCAATTGATATTTTTTTTGATAAAAGCGATATTCCTTTTGCAACATGATTGGATATTTTTCTTCAAAATCTTTTTTTAATAAGCCTGCCTGTCCAAACAACATTGCTTCGATCTGAATCAGGTTATGTTTATGCTTTGCCAATATAGACAAGGGTAAAGATTGCGCAATCTTCTTAAACATTTCACTATTTACTTTCAGTCCGAAATTAGCAGCGATCAACCACCAGAAAGTTTCTTCCCAGTGAAAATTGGTTTCAGCTAAAATTTGAAAAATAGTTTCAGATTTTATTATCAGTCTTTCCGCTACAAGCCGCTGTTTCCAACTGGTTAACGAAAGTTCAAGCAATTGATGGGAAAGTTTTTCACACGCGATAAATTGAACATTCGCGTCAAGCTGTTTGTATTTTTCCAGCAGTAAATTCGAAACCCGGCTTTGCAATTCGAGCGTCGGTAAATTATTTCCATTTGCGTCTGTTATCTCTGCATCATGATTCCATACAATATGCAGGATGACGTTTTTGTAGTTTTCATCGGCAGAATGATTGTGCACATTCCATTGGGAAGAATTGATATGAAGTTCTACATTTCCAACCCACAGTGTATCATTCAGCTTTATTTTTGCTTCTGTAAAATCCGGCCCCTGATTTATATTATGTGATCCGGGATGAATCACCAATATCTGATCGCCGGTTGTGCTCGTCAGATGACGATTGTTGTAATATTGAAATTTCCAGATGTATTGGAGGATGTCTTCTTTCATAGCAGTGAAATATTTTGAATAATAAAAATAAAGAATAAAAAACAAGAAGCTGAAAAAATGCATTTACTCATAAACTTTACCACAATCCAATTTCGAAAGAAAAACCGGCATATTAATACCTTTCCCATGCCTTTCCTATACTCTGCTCATACTCTCCTCATACATAACTCATACATAACTAATGCACTCCCCAGACATAACTATTCTCGATAGACAATCGTACCCTGCAGATTCTGATAACGGGTTTTGTTTCATTAAGGGCATGCGTGAACCCCGCCCCTATCTTAAATCGAAATAAATGGTATTAAAAAATTGTTCTTCATAAATAAAAATTAAAATGAAAAAATCGTTTATTTAGATTTTACCACTATTTTTGGCAGCCATTTTAATAAGCTATTGTAAAGAGCTTTTAAATTGCCCGGGTGGCGAAATTGGTAGACGCACTGCTTTCAGGTGGCAGCGTTCGCAAGGATGTGCTGGTTCGAATCCAGTCCCGGGCACCAGGAAAGTCTGTAAGGTTTTTGACTTACAGGCTTTTTTATTTTTTATAAAAAAATCAATTCGTACGTTTTTGGTTCTTTCAATCCGTGTTGTTATTGCTGAAAGCATTATTGCTGGAAAGTGTTTTTCCACCTGTTGTTATGCGCTTTGTAAAGTAAATTACCAGTGAAATAGATGTGTTTAAAAACCGCTTGATTAAAGGAAACCGCTTGTTAGAACAACCGGTACTTCTTATTTTCCAATGATTTGTTTATGCAGCAATTGTAGCGTTTATTCTTCCCTTTGTCAAAACAATTATTTTACCGGAACGGCTATAAGAGGCTGAGATTGTTCCATTCCAAACTTAGCTGCCTCAGAAGCATCGTAACCATAATTGTGTGGAAAGATCCTGTATCTGAATAACACTTTTCCTTGCTGGCTAAGCGGAAAGTTAGTATGCCAATGATTGTTCATCACCCAGGAATAAATGGTAGTGCTTGGCTGCAGTTCTTTGATCCACTGGGGAGAATTGGTTGCAGCGCCTATGATGTTGGCCGTTATATTGCCACTTTCAAAAACCGGCGCATCCAGCGAACACCAGGTAACGCCTTTTTTGTCATTGGAAATATCAAGCCATCGCTGAAAGGCGATCCAGTTTCTGTTCGCGCCGGGGAGCTGATCTTTTTCAAGTTGCATCACACCCCACGGTATATCCACATGAGTTTTTGGATGAGGGATATTAAATGCAAAGCCAAAATGAACACCTTCTTTTTTCAGCACCGCTTTTTTATCAACCAGGTTGGCAATTTCAAGATAAGGAGCGCCTGTAATGATGGATATTTCACGCGAAAGGCTGTTGCAACCTTCAGCTTCTGATGTCACTTCAATTGTTGCCACAACGGGCCCGTTTTCTTTGATAGTAATTTTTACATGCTTGGCACCAGTTGCCGTATTTGGATTATTATCGCCATAGAGATACCGGTAACTATTAAGAGCGCATTTTGCTTTTGCATCAACAAATTCATTTCCTCCTGAAGTTAAGCTTGAAATATCACCCGATGCTGAATCTATCGTTGCTTTTATTATACCATTATCAAGAATATTATCATGCGCAAGAGTTGCGTTTGCCTTTATTTTTCCTTTTTTTAGAAAATACCTTTTTGAACTTAAGGCAGGAATATGATTTGCATAAAAAACAAGCTCACCTGATGAAAGCCGCTGGCAGATCACCGGCTTGCCTTGTTCATCAACGATTCTATCAAATCTTTTACTTTGATACCCAGGAACAGTAACCAATCCGCCATAAGCGCATGAAAGTGTATTAAAAACGGCGATAACTGAGCTCTCTTTTTCATAAACGGAAGACAAAGCACTGTCTAAAAGTGACTTGCTCATGTCAGAAGCTTTTTGAAAAAAGCCAAACTTAACTTTTAAAATATCATTGGTGATGGGCTGTTTGGAAGGATCCATAAAGCACCATGTATGCTCATCACCCATGATCACATTTCTCCATGCTTCATTAAATTTTTGTTGAGGAAAAGAATCTCGGGGTCGAAGCATCTTCCACAGAGATTGCGCCTGCACCAGTCGTTCTTTTGAAGAACGATTCATGCTTGTTTGTTTGGCAGCGGAGCCGAGCCCATCAGTCCAGTATTCTGTAAAATCGCCGCTAAGCGTAGGCAACTGATTGCCATATTTTTTCTCAAATGCCTTCATGATTTCAGTGGCGCTTGCGATTACCAAATGTGGATATGCATAATCTTCATTCCAACT
>JAICYZ010000008.1 GCA_025933935.1 Chitinophagaceae bacterium | reverse complement strand
ATTCATGTAAGTGCAGAATGTTACCCAATGGCAAAAGCAGGCGGACTGGGCGATGTAGTGGGTGCTTTGCCAAAATATCAAAACAAGCTGGGGCATATCGCGAAAGTGGTAATGCCCATGTATCGCACTAAATTTTTGTACAATCATCAATTCGAAGTCGTTCATAAAGGCGCTTTTGGAATGGCGCATTACTGGTTTGAATATACGATCATCAAAGAAGCAACCAATGTGTTGGGCTTCGATTTGTATCTCGTTGATATCAATGGTTTGCTCGATCGCGCAAAAATTTACGGTTATGATGACGATACCGAACGCTTCACTGCTTTTCAAATTGCTGTAGTAGACTGGATGAGCAAATGGCATCATCATCCTGATATTGTACATGTACATGATCACCAGGCGGGACTGGTTCCTTTTATGATGCAACATTGTTTTGCTTATAAAAATTTGTCTTCTATTAAAACGATTTTGACAATTCATAATGCACAATACCAGGGATGGATGGACTGGAGCAAATCAAATTATATTCCTGATTGGGATAAATGGAAATGGGGACTGCTGGAATGGGATAACACCATCAACAGCCTCGCATGCGCCGTGAAATGCGCTTCAAAAGTAAATACGGTAAGTCATGGCTACCTGGAAGAGTTGATGTATTCAGCCAACGGACTGGAAAAATTATTTCAGTATGAAAGAGGAAAATGTTTTGGAATCTTAAACGGCATAGATGTGGAAGTATGGAATCCGGAAACGGATAAGTACCTGGATGAAAAATTTGGTTTGCAAGATTTCTCTGAAAAAAAACGCGCAAATAAAAAAGATTTGTGTAAGCGGTTTAACCTGGAGGAAAACAAACCTTTGATCATTTTTATTGGAAGGCTTGTTGGGGAAAAAGCCGCGGATTTATTACCCCAGGTAATTGGCGATTCTATTTATTATATGGAAGGCAAAATGAATTTTTTGGTTTTGGGAAGTGGTGATCCTTATATCGAATATCAATTAAGCAATTTGCACATTCACCTCTTCGGATATTACAATACTCAAATCGGGTACAATGAAAAATTAAGTCATGAAATGTATGCAGGTGCTGATTTTTTATTGATGCCAAGCAGGGTAGAACCGTGTGGTTTGAATCAAATGTATGCATTGCGCTATGGAACGATTCCAATTGTGAGGCGCACCGGTGGATTAAAAGATACCGTTAAGGATTTTGGTGATCCAGATGGTTTTGGCATTTGTTTTAATACCGCTTCTGTTGGTGATATTTGTAATGCTGTTTATCGTGCAACCGAATTGTATGAACAAAAAGAAAAAATGAATGATATCATCAGGCACATTATGCAGATCGACCACAGTTGGGAAAGAAGCGCAGAGATTTATATTAATTTGTATCGTGCATGATGGTTAAAGGTTTGATGTTGAAGGTTGAATGTTGAAGGTAACGTTGAACTTTGAACGTTGAACCTTCAGCCTTGTAGAACTTTAAATTTTAAACTTAAAATAAAATGCAAACAAATATGTGGATCAGTAAGTCAGTAATTGCAGTAATACTCGGTGGTGGCGCAGGTTCCAGGTTGTATCCGCTCACCCGTCATAGAAGCAAACCGGCTGTGCCTATTGCCGGAAAATACCGATTGGTGGATATTCCGATTTCCAATTGTATTAATTCAAATATCAACAGGATTTTTGTGCTTACTCAATTTAACTCAGCCTCGCTCAATAAGCACATAAAAAATACGTACCAGTTCAGCAATTTCAGTAGTGGATTTGTTGACATCCTCGCCGCAGAACAAACGCCTGAAAGTTCTGAATGGTTCCAGGGGACTGCTGATGCGGTGCGCCAGTCGTTGCGTTATCTGACCAGTCTTGAGTACGATCATGTGCTTATTTTATCCGGTGATCAGTTGTATCAAATGGATTTTGGAAACATGTTTCGTACGCATGCCAAAGATGGCGCAGATATTACGATTGCTACAATTCCTGTGACCGAAAAAGAAGCAACAGAATTTGGCATTTTAAAATCGAATGAAGAGAACCGCATTGTTTCGTTTATAGAAAAACCGGGATTGGATATTTTACCAGATTGGATCAGCGACACCAAAGAGGATATGCAAAGAATGGGGAGAAATTATCTTGCTTCCATGGGGATTTATCTTTTTAAAAAAGAGGTATTAATTGACTTGCTCGATAATCAGAAAAAAGATGCAACAGATTTTGGAAAAGAAATTATTCCGTTTGCCATCAAAGACCATGATGTATTCAGTTATCAATACGGCGGCTATTGGACAGATATTGGAAATATTTCTTCTTTCTTTGAGGCGAATCTTGCACTCACACAGGAACTTCCACCTTTCAACCTTTTTCACAACGAGCAAAAAGTTTATACACGTCCACGAATGTTGCCACCCGCAAAGATCAGTGGCAGTTCATTGCTTAATACCATTGCCGGCGATGGTTGTATCATTCATGCAGAACGTCTGGAAAATTGTGTCATTGGTATCCGAACAAGAATTGGATATGGCACCAAAGTTTTCAGGTGTTATATTATGGGAAGCGATTATTATGAAACCATTGAAGAGATGGGGTTTGATTCAGAAAAAGGAATTCCAAAGTTGGGTGTAGGAGATAATTGCTACATCAATAATGCGATCATCGATAAAAACGTGCGTATCGGAAACAACGTAAGAATCAATGGTGGCTCACATTTGCAGAATAACGATCATGAACTGTATACGGTAAAAGACGGAATTGTAGTGGTAAAGAAAGGCGCTATTCTGCCGGATGGCTTTGTTATTGAATGATCTTTCATTGTTTTATTGTTTTATTGTTGAATTGTTTGCTACCGTAAATATTCAACAATAAAGCAATTGAGCACCTTGTACAATTTGAAATTTTCATGATGCCCGCAAATACGATTTCCACTTTTTTCTTGCTTTACTGCGAAACCAACCGACAAATAGATCGATCGTAATTCGTAATTTTTAATTTTTCAAAAAAAAAAACAATTCAGCAGTTATACAAACATAATTTTCGCTTTTTTTTTGCTTTACTGCAAAACGAACGACAAATAGATCAATCGTAATTCGTAATTCGTAATTTTTAATTTTTAATTTTTAATTTTTAATTAATTCTTCACCATTCGCCATTCCTTCCTCACAAGCCTTCCCGTTCATCCCTGAAAATTAAAATTTCATAAAAATTTTCTCTTGGAAACTTTGGTGACATGAAAAGTTTCCTTAGTTTTGCCGCCGCTATGGAATTAAGAGAGAGAATCAAACAAAAAGCAGATGAACTTTACCGCCGTTATGGAGTAAAGTCGGTAACGATGGATGAAATTGCATCGCAACTGGGCGTTTCAAAAAAAACGATCTATCAGTGTTTTTCAGATAAAAATGATTTAGTAGACGCTGTTATTGCCGACATACTGAATTTTAATAAAAAGTTTTGTCTGAGTAGCAGAGAAAACGCGCAAAATGCAATACACGAAGTATTTCTGGCAATGGAAAGTCTGGAATCTATGTTCGACAATATGAATTCTACCATTTTATTTGACATCGAAAGAAATCATCCTGCAACCTTCAAAAAGTTTAAAGAGTTCAAATACAATTTTCTTCTGGACATCATCAAAAAAAATATCGAAAGAGGAAAAGCTGAAGAATTGTACCGCCCTGAAATGGATACGGATATTATTGCCAAGATCCGCCTGGAATGCGTGATACTTCCTTTCAGCGAGGAACTTTTCCCTCAAAAGCATTATCAGATGGCTTTCCTGCACAAACAACTGATAGAATTTTTTCTGTTTGGAATGGTAACGCCTAAAGGTTATAAATTAATTACGAAATATCAAAAAGAAAGATCCGAAAACGACCGGATGAAAAAATAACGTACAATGAAAACAAGATTTATGAAATTTTCTTTATTGGCAATGATGAGCGCTATTTGCTTTATCGCCAATGCCCAGCAAAAAACACCTTCGGAAGTTCATTCTTTCACTGCCCAGGAAGCGGTGGATTATGCTTTAAAAAATGCTGTGCAGGTAAAAAATGCTTTGGTTGATATTCAACTCCAGGAGCAACAAAATAAGCAGGTGACTTCTGCTGCTTTGCCTCAGATCAACGGAACTGTTTCCTTTGTCGATTACCTTTCTATTCCTACACAGCTTGTGCCTGCTGAGTTTGCGGGTGGCACTCCCGGTACTTTCTTCCCAATTAAATTTGGAACAAAATATAGCGGGACTTACGGAGCCAATCTGCAGCAGATCCTATTTGACGGACAGGTTTTTGTTGGTCTTCAGGCAAGAAAAGCAGCCATTCAAAATTCAGTGCTTACTTCAGAGGTTACGAAACAACAAATAAAAGCAAATGTCTATAAAATTTATTATCAATTGGCGGTTGCGAAAAGGCAGATAGGAACAATTGATGCCAATATTGCTACTTACGAAAAGTTGCTTCACGATACAAAAATTATTTACCAAAATGGATTTGCGGAAAAGCTGGATGTAGATAAAGTGCAGGTGCAATTGAGCAACCTGGAAACACAGAAATTAAAAGCACAGAACCAAATTGATGCAGGAAAAGAAGGTTTGAAATTTTTGATGAATATTCCGCAACAGGATTCGCTCTATCTAACCGATACGCTTTCCGATGAAGAAATAAAATCAGGAATACTGGATGCCGATTATAATTATGAAAATCGCAAAGAATATCAACTATTGGAAAATAGCGTTGATCTCGGAAAGTATAATGTAAAAAGATATCAGTTAAGTAAGATCCCGACATTAACTTTTTCAGCAAACATTAATCAAAATGCACAACGCACCACCTTTACTTTCTTCAAGGGCAGTGAGCCGTGGTACACTACTTCATTTATGAATTTTACTTTAAACATTCCCATTTTTGATGGTGGCGCACGTAATGCAAATATTTCAACTGCCAGGTTGAATCTTCAAAAAATGAACAACAACCTGGAGCAATTAAAATCTTCTATTGACAACGACGTAAACCAGGCAAGGATCAATATGAAATCCGCAATTCTTACCATGGATGCTCAAAAAAAGAATATCCAACTTGCGGAATCAGTTTATAATTCTACCAAATTAAAATATGACCAGGGACTTGGCAGCAACCAGGAAATATCTACTGCGCAGGCTGATTTGGTGACGGCGCAAAATAATTATTACAGTTCTATTTATGATGCCATCGTTGCGAAAATTGATTACCTCACAGCGACAGGAAAACTTTAAACCAAACAAAAAAATCAACCCTAATAATAATCTTGACAATGAAAAAATTACTCAACCTCAGCCTGATTGTATTTTTTACTGCAGTCGTTTCATCATGTGGCGATTCAAGTAAAAAGAAGAATGAATCGCTGAGCGATAAAAAAACTGAATTGCAAAAGCTGAAGACACAGAAAGAAAAACTGGATGACCAAATAACCGCTTTGCAAAAAGATATTGCAAAGCAGGATACGAGTGCTGCTGTAATGGCTAAGCCAAAACTGGTAGCGCTTACGACAGTTAAAACCGAAGATTTTAAACATTACCTGGACCTGCAGGGAAGTGTGGATGCAAAAAACATTTCCTATATAACCCCGAGCGGCCAGGGCGGACAGATAAAAGCCATTTATGTAAAGCAAGGTGATAAAGTCCACAAAGGCCAGCTTATTTTAAAATTAGACGATGCCGTTGCCAGGGAAAATGTAAACGCCATAAAACAACAATTAGGAAGTGTGCAGGCGCAACTTGACCTGGCGAAATCTGTTTACCAGAGACAAAGCAATCTTTGGGCGCAGCATATCGGAACCGAAGTGCAATTGTTGCAGGCAAAAACCAATGTAGAAACATTACAAAATCAATTAAAAGCAATACAGGCACAGGTTGCCACTGCACAGGAACAGGCAAATCAAAGCAATGTTTACAGTAATGTAAATGGAACGGTAGATGACATCACTGCTCATGTTGGTGAAACTTTTAACGGCAATCCTTTGGCCGGCGGCTATATAAAAATTGTAAACGATACCGATCTGAAAATTACCGTTACTGTGCCCGAAAATTATTCAGGACAGGTAAAAAAAGGAACGAAAGTGATTGTAAAAATACCGGACATCAACAAAACTTTTGACAGTGAGATTTCTTTTATCAGCGAAGCAATCGGAACAACTACCCGCGGATTTACTGCAGAAATAAAAGTGCCGAAAGAAATGAATCTGCGTCCAAATCAAATAGCGCAGGTAAATATCCTCGATTACACAGCGCCAAATTCAATCGCCATTCCGGTGAACACATTGCAAACCGGTGAAAATGGAAAATTTGTGCTGGTTGCTGCAAAAGAAGGTGATAAAATGGTCGCCCAAAAAAGAGATGTGGTTATCGGGCAATTGTATGGTGATAATATTGAAATCAAAAGTGGCTTGCAGGCCGGTGATCAATTGATAACTGACGGTTTCCAGGGATTGTTTGATGGTCAGCCGATCACAACCAATGCAGAATAGGAAAATGAATTAAAACTGCTTTTACTGTAAAGCACAACAAAATATTTATGAGCTTAACTGAAAATTTTAAGGAAAAATACAAAGAGTTTAAACCAACAAGCTGGGCAATCAAGAATAAAACGTCCATCTATTTGCTGATACTTTTTGTGTCATTAATGGGCGTGTATCAGTTTGTTACGTTGCCGAAAGAACAATTTCCGGACATTGTAATTCCAACGATTTATGTACAGACGATCTACGCAGGTAACTCTCCCAAGGATATGGAAAACCTGGTGACTAAGCCGATTGAGAAACAAATAAAAGGCATTACCGGTGCAAAGATTAATAAGATTACGTCAACCTCTTTACAGGATTTTTCTGCCATAACAGTTGAATTTGAAACAGATGTAAAAACTGAAGTTGCGTTGCAAAAAACGAAAGATGCAGTAGATAAGGCAAAGAAAGATCTGCCTACTGATCTTACGCAGGAACCAAACGTGCAGGAAGTAAGTTTTAGTGAATTCCCAATCATGTTTGTGAATCTCAGTGGTGATTATGACATGATGAGTTTGAAAAAATTTGCTGATGACGCGAAGGACAAACTGGAAGAGCTGCCTGAAATTACCCGCGTTGATATTGTCGGTGCTCCTGAAAGGGAATTTCAGATCAATGTGGACAATTATAAAATGCAAAGCGCCGGCGTTACATTCAATGATATTGCCAATGCGGTGAAAGGTGAAAACGTGGATATTTCCGGAGGCCTTTTAGACGTAGGAAATATGAAGCGGACTTTACAAATACGCGGACAGTTTAAAAACGCCTTCGATATTTCACAAATTATCGTTCGCAATACATCCGGCATGCCGATTTATCTGAAAGACATTGCAACGATAAAAGATACGGTGAAGACAAGCGAAAGCTATGCACGTCTCAATGGAAAAAATGTAGTTACACTCAACATAATAAAAAGAGCCGGTGAAAATTTAATTCAGACTTCCGATGATGTAAAGAAATCAGTGGAGGAAATGAAGTCCACCATTTTGCCATCAAATTTGAATGTGGTGATCACCGGCGATCAAAGCCGTTCCACACGCACATCTTTCAACGACCTGGTAAATTCAATCGTTATAGGATTTGTCCTGGTTCTTTTGATTTTGATGTTTTTTATGGGCGTTACCAACGCGTTCTTTGTAGCGCTTTCTGTGCCGCTTAGTATGTTTGTCGCCTTCCTGTTTTTGCCTGCGGCAGATTTGATCGTTGGTGGAAATGTAACCCTGAACTTCATTGTGCTTTTTGCACTGCTTTTTGGCCTCGGTATTATTGTGGATGATGCCATTGTGGTAATAGAAAATACGCATCGTATTTTCATGGAAAACAAAGGAAAACTTTCGATTTTCGAATCTGCAAAAATGGCTGCGGGGGAGATTTTTATTCCGGTGCTTTCGGGTACGCTTACTACATTAGCGCCATTTGTTCCGTTGCTTTTCTGGCCGGGAATTATCGGAAAGTTCATGATCTATTTGCCTACAATGCTGATCTTCACACTAACCGCATCGTTGATAGTCGCTTTTATTATGAACCCGGTATTTGCGGTAGATTTCATGAATCATCCGGAAGAGCACGGTGTAAAAAGAAAATCTGCGATTTTCAAAAGCAAGGCATTTTTAATTCCATTGGTTGCAGGTATTTTCTTTGACCTGGTGCATGTGCCTTTCCTGGGAAACCTGATGATTTTCTTTGCCATAATTGTTGTTTTAAATACATACCTTTTTGATAGCTGGATTCATAAGTTCCAAAATAACGTATTGCCTGCCATCATGCGTAATTATGAAAAATTATTGCGCTGGGCAGTAGCAGGATGGAGACCGGTTTGGCTCCTGGTAGGCACATTTGTGTTACTGATTTTTTCTCTCATACTTTTTAAAATAAGAAATGTGCCGGTGGTTTTCTTCCCGAAAGGTGATCCGAATTTTATTTACGTTTATCTGAAGTTACCTGTTGGAAGTAGTGTAGATTATACCGATTCGATCACAAAAGATATTGAACACAAAGTAACCCGCGTGTTGGATGGCCGATCCGGAAAACCAAACCCGATTGTGGAAAGTGTCATTTCAAATGTTGCCGTTGGCGCATCGGATCCTTCGAGTGGTGACCGGAGTACACAACCAAATCTCGGCAGGGTACAGGTTTCCTTTGTTGAATATGAAAAAAGGAATGGCGTTTCTACAGAACCTTATCTTGATTCTATCCGGCAGGCGATCAAAGGAATTCCGGGCGCACAAATTTCTGTGGCCCAGGAACAAAACGGTCCACCTACCGAACCTCCCATTAATATTGAAGTAGCGAGTGAAGATTTCGACGTGCTGACTTCCACGGCAACAGAATTGAAAACGTACCTGGACAGTTTGCAAATTCCTGGAGTGGAAGAATTAAAACTCGACGTCGATCTGACCAACCCTGAGATTACGTTATCCATAAACCGGCAGCGCGCAATGATCGAAGGGGTATCGACTGCGCAAATCGGACAACAGATCAGAACGGCGTTATTCGGACTGGAAGTGTCGAAAATAAAAAGTGGCGAAGATGAATATAAGATCCAGTTGCGCAATAATGAATTGCAAAGAAAAAATCTGTCAGATCTGTTGAATATGAACATTGTTTTCCGTGATATGGCGAGTGGGGGACAGGTGAAATCGATTCCAATCAGTTCGTTGGTAGACGTCGATTACACGAGCACTTATGGAAGTATCAAAAGAAAAAATGTAAAGCGTGTGATTACTATTTTCTCCAATGTCCTATCTGGATATACGCCAACAGAAGTGAATCAGAACATTGCGACAGCGATCAGCAACTTTAATAAAAAAAGTACGAATGTTACGATCAAACAAACCGGTGAAGGAGAACAGCAGGCGGAAACCGGTGCATTCCTTGGAAAAGCGTTGATGGTAGCGTTAATGCTGATCTTATTTATACTGGTGCTTCAGTTTAATTCCATCAGTAAACCAGTGATTATTCTTACAGAAATTCTATTCAGTGTCATTGGTGTCATCCTTGGATTCTCGATTACAGGAATGGGAATATCGGTAGTAATGACGGGAATAGGAATTGTAGGATTGGCGGGAATTGTGGTGAAGAATGCGATATTGGTAATTGATTTTGCTGATGAACTAAGGGCTCGTGGAATGAAGACAAGAGAAGCAGTGATCCAGGCTGGAAAGATCAGAATTATCCCGGTATTGCTTACCGCGCTTGCAGCCATCTTCGCATTGCTTCCTTTAGCGATCGGTTTCAATATTAATTTCGTAACAATGTTCACGGATTTGAATCCGCATATCTTCTTCGGCGGTGATAGCGCGGTATTCTGGAAGCCGCTTGCGTGGACGATCATCTTCGGTTTGGCGTTCGCATTCTTTATGACGCTTATCATGGTGCCGAGCATGTATTTGATTGCAGAAAGGCTGAAACGGCCTATGAGAAGGCAGTTTGGAGGAAGATGGATCTCAATCATGGGTATTCCGCCATTGACCTTGTTGTTTATTCCGTTGATGTTTGTAACTATGTTTATCCATAATGCAAAAGTGAGAAGAAGAAAAAGGATTTTGGGAAATAAAGTAGGAATGAGATGGATTGGTAGTTGGTTTTGATGTTGATGTTTAGTTTAGATATGGCCTGCAGGAATTTTTTCCTGCAGGTTTTTTTTGAAAATAATATTGCGGGAAAATGAAAAAAGAAATGATGTTATTTGTTTGATTGCTGTGAGTTTATAAAAATATTTTCGTTTTTACTTTTAATATTCAAGAAGCTACTATATTTTTAGCCCCTATTTATTTACCAAAATTAAAACCAAACTAAAATGAATTACTATCTCAATGCTTTAAAGAATTACGCAATTTTTTCGGGAAGAGCCAGAAGAAGCGAATACTGGTATTTTGCCTTATTCAATCTCATTTTTGCAATTGTCGCAATGATGCTCGACAAAGCATTTGGAACCAGTTTTACCATCCAAACAACGGCCGGGCCTATAAATTTATTTTATGGATATGTTTATATCATATATGCCTTATTTGTTTTGTTGCCAAGCCTTGCTATATTGGTAAGGCGCCTTCATGATGTAGGAAAAAGTGGCTGGTTTGTTTTAATCACGCTTATTCCACTAGTAGGTTCCATATGGATTTTGGTTCTTCTGTGTACCGACAGCGTTCCAGGTAAAAATCAGTATGGTTTTAATCCAAAGGGCATTGGAAATTACGACGAAATAGATGAGGTGGGTGATTATCTGGCTAAATAAAGAAAATGCTTTGTACGGTTGCAAATCGTGAAAAATGTATGAAGCTTACCAAAAAGATTGGGAAAATTTGTAGAAACCAAAAGAAGTAATTTTTTTAATTTTTCTATGTCACCAGGTTAATTTCTCCGCACAAATTGCAGCACAACAATAAATACCACTGATTCTTATTTTCCTTTTTGTAAAGAGTCTGTTTTCACATGTGAAGAATCTATTTTGATATGGGATGAATCTGTTTTTTTGGTACTCAGATCAATCGAATTATTTGTGTCAGGAATATTTCCGTTTACATTTGGAACGGGCACGGTTCTATAAGTTTCTGAATCTTTCGATTCGCTTTTTTTATTATTGTTGCACGCAAAAAGCGTAGCAGAAAATAAAACAATAAGGATAAAATACTTTTTCATACCGGGTTATTTAAGGTTTAAAAAATTATTACTATAAATACCATGCCGCTTTTGCCGCCGTTGATCAGTTGTAAATTATCAATTCGGCAAACTGAATCAACGATCACCGGTTCACTATTCGCCATTTTTATTTACTTTGTCGTAACAATTGTAAGAAAATGGAAAGAACAACTACGCGGGAGAAAGTTTTCGTCAAGTCAGATTTGATCATTCTTATCGGCGGTGCAGCTGCAGTTATTTGTGCGGCAATTTTCTATTATCTTAAATTAAACCCGGTTCTTGCGTTCCTCACTTCTGCTGCTGCTGTTGCTTTACTGGCAGCACTTGTAGGCCGCAGCGTGGAACAATTGGGCGATCGGTTTGGCCCTGGCGCGACAGGCGTGTTGCAATCTGCATTGGGAAACCTTCCTGAATTATTTATCTCTATTTTTGCATTGAGAGCCGGCTTGACCACTGTAGTAAAAGCCGCCCTCGTTGGTTCTATTTTGTCCAATCTTTTACTGGTACTCGGGCTTTCTTTTTTTGTAGGTGGATTGCGACATGGAACTCAAAAATTAGGTTCATCACGTGCACGCACAATCGTCACGTTGATGCTGTTATCGGTAATGGCTATGGCAATTCCTTCTTTAGCTCATTGGATACATTCGGCTGCAGCGCCACATGAAGAAACATTTTCTTTAATTGTAGCGATCGTTTTGCTGGTTTTATTTTTATTATATCTCCCCGCTTCACTGAAGCGCGGTAAAACAGGCGTTGCAAATGATGTTGATGACGAAGAGAAACCGCGATGGCCGCTTTGGCTTGCAGTCGCATTGTTGACAATAGCGAGTACTGCAGCCGCTTTTGTTTCTGATTGGTTTGTAACTGCCCTGGAACCGTCTATGAAATCAATGCACATTTCGGATGAATTTGCTGGTCTTGTAATTGTTGCTATTGCCGGAAATGCGATTGAGAATGTAGTGGGAATACAGCTTGCCGCAAAAGGACGGTCTGAATATGCATTTTCCGTGATCATCAACAGCCCATTACAAATAGCGCTGGTGCTCGCTCCATTATTAGTGATCATCAGCCAGGTATTTGGACTGGCTTCGTTTACACTGGTATTTTCTCCGATGCTTTTGGCGGCCATGTTTCTGGCGATTGTGCTGGCGGCATTTATATCTTTTGATGGCGAATCCAACTGGCTGGAAGGTGCAGCATTGATTGCCATTTATATTATTATTGCCACTGCATTCTGGTGGGGATGAGTTTTTCAAGAATTACAGTAAACAAACAAATACCCGGAATTGTATTTTTAATAAAATTTGGAAAAGATAAAAAGTCGGGATGACTGGATTCGAACCAGCGGCCTCTTCGTCCCGAACGAAACGCGCTACCGGGCTGCGCTACATCCCGACAAATGCAGTGCTGTAAAAATAAGAATTATGCGTTAACAAAAAGAAACGAAGCTCAAAAATGTTTTCAGCAAACAAATGAATACCACGTTTTCATTTCATCATACCGTAAATTTTATTCCCTGTGCCAAGGGAAGTGTATCAGAATAATTGATCGTATTTGTTTGCCGACGCATATAAACTTTCCAGGCATCACTGCCGCTTTCTCTTCCTCCTCCGGTTTCCTTTTCCCCACCAAAAGCGCCTCCAATCTCCGCTCCGGAAGTTCCGATATTTACATTCGCTATTCCACAATCACTACCGGCATTTGAAAGAAAGGTTTCGGCTTCGCGAAGATTTAATGTAAAGATCGCACTTGATAAACCTTGTGGTACGGCGTTCTGCAGGGCGATCGCTTCCTGAAGTGTTTTATATTTTATCAAGTACAAAATAGGAGCAAAAGTTTCATGCTGTACAATTTCCATATCATTGCTTACTTCAGCGATACAAGGTTTTACATAACATCCACTTTCAAATCCTTTGCCCGAGAGTGTTCCACCAGGCAAGGCCATTTTTCCACCTTGTTTTTTTATTTGTTCAATGGCATTTAAATAAGCCGTTACCGCGTCCTGGTCAATCAATGGTCCTACATGATTTTCTTCTTTTAAAGGATCTCCGATTTTTAATTGTTTATATGCATTTACCAGTTTCTTTTTGAAAGAATCATAAATATCTTCATGAATAATTAAGCGGCGAGTGGTAGTACAACGTTGTCCTGCAGTGCCTACAGCACCAAACATACATCCAACCAAAGCGATATTCAAATCTGCGTCTTTTGAGATAATGATGGCATTATTTCCACCAAGCTCCAGCAAACTTTTTCCGAGTCTTGCGCCGACTGCCGCGCTTACCGCTTTTCCCATTTGTGTAGATCCGGTTGCAGAAACCAGTTCAATGTTTGGTTCATTGCAAATCCATTGGCCAATTTCACGACCGCCTGTAACTAAATTACAAACGCCTTCCGGAACGTCATTTTCTTTAAAAACTTTTGAGATAATATTCTGGCAGGCGATGCCACAAAGCGGTGTTTTCTCTGATGGTTTCCATATGCAAACATCACCACAAACCATTGCTATCAAACTGTTCCAGCTCCAAACAGCTACCGGAAAATTGAACGCAGAAATAATTCCTACGATTCCTAACGGATGATATTGTTCATACATTCTGTGGCCGTGCCGTTCGCTGTGCATGGTTAGTCCATAAAGTTGCCGGGAAAGTCCGAGAGCCAAATCAGAAATGTCAATCATTTCCTGAACTTCTCCCATTCCTTCCTGCAGGCTTTTGCCCATTTCATAACTCACCAACTTTCCAAGTGTGGCTTTATTTTTTCTTAGTTCATTTCCTATCTGACGGATAATTTCTCCGCGTTTAGGTGCAGGCCATGCGCGCCACTGCAGAAACGCATTTTGTGCCGTTTCTACTACATAATCAAAACTTCTCTTATCGCAGGCATTTACCGTTGCAATAAGTTTTCCATCAACAGGAGAGGAGGATTTTATTTTTTCGCCAGAGGCAGAAATCCATTTTGTTCCGGTAGAAACACCTTTATTTAATTCAGAAATTTTTAATTCTTTTAAAAAAGTTTGCATTTTATATTTTTAAGTTGAATTGCAAGTGAGAATCTTCAAAGTTAACACACTTTACTTCAAGGTTCAATTATCAAGACAATCATGCATATAAACAAAGTAAAGGCAAAGGATTATGTTTTGCATAAATAAGGAATAACCGTTGGTCTGTCATATATTCGTCACCAATTATTATTCAATTATGAAACTACGTTTTATCACTATTGCCATTCTATTTATTTCAATTCCTTTTCTGGGATTAATAAAAAAGGAGAACTCAGATCATTCCGAATTTGGTAAAAAGCCGATCGTAACGGGTGCAGACCAGGTAGAAAAATATCTGCCCTACTTGAAACGGAAGAGAGTTGGAATGGTTGTAAATCAAAGTTCCATTATTGGAAATAAATCGAGTGTGGATAGTTTGCTCAAACTTGGAATTCATATACAAACCATCTTTGGGCCTGAGCATGGATTTCGTGGAAATGCCAGTAATGGCGCTGCAGTGGCTGATGAAATCGACCCGGGAACCGGCATTCCCGTCGTTTCTTTATATGGGAAAAAAAGAAAGCCTTCAAAAGAAGATATGGCTTCGATTGACATCATGATTTATGACATCCAAGATGTGGGGTGCCGTTTTTATACAAACATAAATGTACTCTCTGAAGTAATGGAATCTTGTGCAGAAAACGGAAAAGAATTATTGATCCTTGATCGCCCTGATCCGAATGGTTTTGTTGACGGACCGGTATTGGATATGAAATTCAAATCCGGGATCGGTAAATTTCCTATACCGATTACGCATGGTATGACCATCGGTGAATTTGCACAAATGATCAATGGCGAAGGATGGCTCCCTGGCAAATTAAAATGTAAGATAGAAGTTATTCCGGTGAAAAATTATGCACACAATATGGATTATACTTTGCCCGTACATCCTTCGCCAAATCTTAATTCGCAACAAGCAGTTATCCTCTATCCTTCTTTGTGTTTGTTTGAAGGAACGATTATCAGCCAGGGGCGCGGTACTCATATTCCATTTACTGTGTTAGGCAGTCCTGCTTTAAAAGGCGTTTATTCTTTTTCTTTTACACCGGTTAGCTTGCAGGGAATGTCGGAAACGCCTTTGCACCAGGATGAAGTTTGTTATGGCCTGGATCTGAGAAAATATGACATGACTCCCTTCCGCAAAAAAGGCAAGATTAATATAAAGTGGATGATGGATCTTTATAAGGCTTATCCGCAGAAGGAGAAATTTTTCGATCGCTCTCAAAGTAAACAGATGGGAAGTATCGATGGCCTTGCCGGAACAGACCTTTTCAAAAAACAGATCATCGCCGGAACAAGTGAAGAAGAGATTCGCAAAAGCTGGGAACCGGGATTGAGTGAATATAAAAAGATGCGCGCTAAATATTTATTGTATCCTTAGTAGGTTAGAACTGAGATCACCTTAATATTGATTCCATTTAATTCTATTTACCAACAAAAAAATTATTTCCGCGCGAATTCATTTTCCATTTTTTCCATTAGCTTTGACCTTTAATGCAACTATCCACCAAACATCTTCTCGGCATTAAAGATTTACAACTTTCAGACATCGAATTAATTCTTTCCACTGCCACTCAATTTAAAGAAGTATTACAAAGGCCGATAAAAAAAGTTCCTTCTTTGCGGGATATAACCATTGTCAATTTATTTTATGAAAACTCTACGCGGACGCGCATTTCCTTTGAAGTAGCAGAAAAAAGGCTGAGCGCCGATACGCTTAATTTTTCCGCTTCCGGCTCATCAGTTTCAAAAGGAGAGACTTTACTGGATACTGTAAATAATATTCTTTCCATGAAAGTGGATATGGTGGTAATGCGGCACAGTGCCAGCGGCGCTCCGCATTTCCTCGCAAAGCATATTCCTGCCGCCATTATTAACGCCGGTGATGGAATTAATGAACATCCTACGCAAGCTTTATTAGATGCATATTCCATAAAAGAAAAATTGGGGAAATTAGAAGGGAAGAAGATTGTATTGGTTGGAGATATTATGCATTCGAGAGTGGCGCTTAGTAACATTTATTTACTAAAAAAAGCTGGTGCAGAAGTAATGGTTGCGGGGCCGCCAACATTAATTCCAAAATACATAAAAGAAGCGTTTGATATTCGTGTAGAATATAATCTCAAAAAAGCTTTGCAATGGTGTGATGTCGCGAATATTCTTCGCATACAACTGGAACGTCAAAACCAGGTTTTATTTTCTTCTTTAAGAGAATATAATCTTGTGTATGGTGTCAATAAAAAACTTTTGGATAGTTTAAATAAGGAGATTGTGATTCTTCATCCGGGCCCCATTAACAGGGGCGTGGAAATAGACAGCGATGTCGCGGATTCGAAACAATCGATTATTTTGCAACAGGTGGAAAATGGTGTAGCAATCAGGATGGCTGTGTTATATTTACTCAGCAATCAACAAACTTTTAGTTAAGTTTTTCATTTTAAAATAAAGCAAAAACTTTTATGGAACGAATCTGCTTATTTCCCGGAACCTTTGACCCTGTTACACTTGGGCACACTGATATCATCGATCGTGCGCTTCCTTTGTTTGATAAATTATATATTGGTTTAGGGCGAAACAGCAATAAAGTTCCCATGTTTTCTGAAGAGCAAAGACTGGAATGGTTGCAGGAAATTTATAAAGACGAACCACGGATCGGCGTGCTGGCTTATGACGGACTGACTGTAGATTGTTGCAAGGAAGTTGGCGCTGATTTTATTTTGCGCGGCATTCGATACGTAAATGATTTTGAATACGAAAAGGCAATTGCTGACATGAATAGAAGCTTGAAAAATAATGTAGAAACAATTTTTTTAACAACGCTTCCAAAATATACTTCTATCGCCAGCACTTTAATCAGAGATGTAATCCGCAACAACGGCGACATTTCTCAATTTTTGCCCGATGCGGTAAAGAAAGCGATCTATAAAAAATAATCCTGTTTCTTCCTCACAAATTTTATTGAGTCAACATGTCTATTTGGTTTCATAAAAATATTACCATTGACGATCTGGCCGGCATCAGCAGCAATACGATGGCTGAATTTTTGGGCTTAAAATGGGTAGAAATAGGTGAACGGTTTTTGAAAATGTCAATGCCTGTAAATGCTACAACCCGCCAGCCTTATGGGTTTCTTCATGGAGGCGCATCTTGTGTATTGGCGGAAACTATCGGTAGTATTGGTTCTGCGCTGGTTATTGACCGGGAAAAATATTATTGCGTTGGCCTGGAAATAAATGCAAATCACTTGCGAAGCGTAACAGATGGAATCGTAACTGCAATCGCATCTCCTTTGCATCTTGGCAAAACAACGCATGTGTGGGATATCAAAATTTACGACGAGAAAGAAAAATTATTTTGTGTGAGTAGATTGACTGTAGCTATTCTTACGATAAAAAAATAAAAGATTGTTCTTTACCAAAAAAAGAATTGAAAGTATTTGTTGTTTTACTGGATTAAAAAAAGGAAGCTCTTTTCTCTTCATGCTGTGGGGATATAAAGGAAAAAAACGCTAACATTTGTAATACTTCAGTCATTTTCCACATGATTGTAAGTTTCTAGCTATTGTTTTTTCTATTTTTCTTTGGAAATAATGATAATTTTATTCCGATTCTATTGCCTTTGACAATTGCAGGAAGATTTTTTTCGAATTTTTCAAAACTAAAAAAATGAAAATTATCTGTCTGTTTTTTATTGCATTATCAGCCTTATCTTTTACATCTACAGGGCAGGTAAAGAATAGCAATCAACAAAAAAAACAACCTGCCCCACCATCCTTGAAGAAAACTTCGGATTCTCTTAAAATGGCAATCAATGATGCAAAATCTTCATTTAATACACTCTTTAAAAGCCATAAAGACACAGACGCGATCATGATTTCAAATGTTGAATATGAAGATCCGAATCTCGCCAATTTAAAAGAAAGCCTGAAAAAATTAAAAGGAGTAAAATCTGTCGCTGAAGAATATAAATCCTCTAATGCAGTCTTGAAAATTCCATTCAAAGGCAAGCCTACCGAAATGTGGGATCAATTACCCGCTTCTGTGAGAGCGCCTTTTAAACTTGTGGAAGCTGGTGATAACTATATTTCTCTAAGATTTAAAAATGATACAAGCAATTAAATTGTCTGTTTTATAACTCAGCAATTAGGTAACATTGTAAAATACAAACGCTGCTTTAACCGGATATAACGGTTAAGCACAAACGAAAATATTCAGAACGGATTATTTCGCAACGCTCTTTTTTAAATCCGCACTTATATCATATCCCTGGACAGTCAGATGAATTGTAAGCACGCCATCTTTAAGATTACCTGTAACCGGTGTCATTTGCCCTTGTATCGGTACGGTAAATGAAATACTATCGCCCATTACTTTGCCATTGCTGATGTCAGAAACGGAGCCATCATAATGCGTATCCTTTCCGGTAAGAGAATCTCCCTGGGCTACAAAGTCATAAGTTACATCATATTGATTCATTACTTTGCCTGTCCAATGGCCGGTAATTTCATTGCTCTGAGCAAAGAGAAACGAAATAGTCAATGTAAAGAAGGCTGATAAAAGAAGTTTTTTGTTCATACATTTTATTTTACAGTTATAAAATTTCTGATGCAATTTTTTAAGTGCTTTACTAATAAAAAAAATAACCATTATAAAGGAAAGATTTTTTTCTGATTTTTATAATTTGTTTTTTCTTTGAAAAAAATATTAACGGTTATTTGCTCATTTACTGAATGCGAAAAAGCTGCATGATTGATCATTCGCTTACTCTTCACGATTTAATTTTATAAGTAAGCATCGGTACCCTTTCAAAAACCAGATATCCCCACGCATTCAGCCATACCTGCTTGCTTGTTTCAAAACTAATGTCATCGCCTCCAAACACATTTCTGAAAACGCCTTTCACATTCTTTACTTCAAAATTTAATCCCTCATTTGAACAGTTTAATATTACCAGCACCTGGTTAGATTTATATTTTCGCAAATAAGAGAAAACGCGATGGTCATCCGGATGCGAGATGATCTTTGTAAGTATATTCGGATCTCCTGCACGAAGGCATTTGTTATTAGACCGGAGCGTCAAAAGCGTTTTATAAAAATCATGCAATTCAAATTTATTAGTCCACTCAATGTGATCTTTATCAAAAAACTTCAGGCGTTTTTTATTCGGCATTTCCTGTCCGGAATAAATCAAAGGAATGCCGTTCCAGGTACAGGAAAAAACAGCGAATAATTGGGCAGCATCACCATATTTTTCATACTCCGTTCCGTTCCAGCTATTTTCGTCATGATTGGATGTAAAGTACGCCCGGAAAGAGTTGCAGGGGAATTCCGTTACTGATTTATATAATACGGTAAGCAAACTTTGAAGATTCATTTTCCCGTGATAAAAATCTTCTGTCGCATGCATCCATCTCCACGTGTAAGTAGCATCAAATACTTTGTGATATTCAGGTTCTTCACATTCGCCCAACCAAAAAAGTCCTTCTTTTACCTTCGACATTTTTCTTTTAGCATACAACCAAAAATTAAGTGGAACGAGGTGCGCCATATCACAACGAAAACCATCCACGTTACAGTCTTCTACCCAGAATTTCAATACATTAACCATGTATTTCCAAACCTGTGGAACATTATAGTTTAATTGGGAAACATCGGTCCAGCCGTGTGGATGAAGAATATCGTTATTTTCTCCCTGAACATAAAATTGCGGATATTCTGTAACCCAGGGATGGTCGTTGCCTGTATGATCGGCTACAAAATCAATGATAACTTTAAAACCCATTCCATGCGCTTCTCGTATCAGATCTTTAAATTCGTCCATCGTTCCAAATTCCACATTGGAAGCATCATAGTTTTTTGCCGCATAATAGCTTCCAAGAGTGCCAAGTCTGTCTTTGTCACTAATGGGCGTTATAGGCATAAACCAAAGTATCTGCACGCCCATATCTTTTAACCTTGGAAGGTTTTTTGCAAATGCAACGTATGTTCCTTCTGCTGTATATTGGCGCACGTTTACTTCATAAATATTGCTAGAATAACTCCACTTCGGATGTTCACAATTCTTTCTATTTGGCATATTGTTTATATAGGTTAAAAAAAAATAAAAATAGTGATTATTCCGGTTATCGGTGCTTTGCGGAGAAATGAGTTTGTAACTTTGGTGTCCGAAAATTGAATAAATGAAAAAATTTAATGTGCCGGTTATTTATAGAAGCCCTTTAATCACTGCTATAAAGAACCGGCGGAAATTTGACGATAAATTAAAGAAAGATTATACACCGAGCGTGTTGGATTTTGGCGATGTGCAAATCTATCTTGCGCGTCATTTTGGATTTTGTTTTGGTGTCGAAAATGCTATTGAAATCTCTTTCAGAACGATTGATGAAAATCCGGATAAAAAAATTTATTTACTGAGTGAGATGATTCACAATCCCCAGGTAAACGCTGATCTTCGAAGCAGAGGAGTGCAATTTTTGATGGATACAAAAGGCAACCAACAAATTCCTTTTGAACAACTTTGCCCCGGTGATATTGTAATCGTTCCTGCATTTGGAACTACTTTGCAAATACAGCAAAAATTATTGGAAGCAGGAGTTCAGATTGAGCAATATAACACCACTTGTCCTTTTGTAGAAAAAGTTTGGAACCGCGCGCAGGCAATTGCCAAAAATAATTATACGGTGGTTGTTCATGGCAAGCCGCAACACGAGGAAACGCGCGCAACCTTTAGCCATAGTGCAGTTCATTCGCCAACGGTAGTTGTGAAAGATATGAAGGAAGCAATGAAACTTGCCGGATATATCGCGGGCAATAATGACCCTGAAAAGTTTTATACCGATTTCGCAGGCCAATATTCTGAAGGGTTTAAAGTGGAAAACCACCTTCAAAGAATAGGGGTAGTGAACCAAACAACGATGCTGGCCAGCGATACGCAGGCTATTGCCGAATTTTTAAAGGGAACAATGATTAAAAAGTACGATCTGAACGAATCAAATATTGCTGATAGGTTTGCGGATACAAGAGATACACTTTGCTATGCAACGAATGACAACCAGGGTGCCGTTTATGCGTTATTGGATATACCCGCCGATCTTGCAATTGTGTTGGGTGGATATAACAGTTCCAATACATCGCATCTTGTAGAATTATGCGAAGTGAAATTGCCTACATATTTTATCGGTTCAGATAAAGAAATTATTTCGTCAAAAGAAATCCGGCATTATAAAATGCATGAAAAGCAGGAGGTAACAACACTTTCTTATTTGCCGGACAAAAAACCTGTCAAAATTTTAGTGACCAGCGGCGCCAGTTGCCCGGATGCCCTCGTAGAAGGCGTAATCAGAAAAATTACCGGTTTATTTAATTGTAATAAGACCATCGAGCAAGTGACAAAAGAATTTTCAGGTTCATTGGACAGCACTGCAAAAGTGTTGGCGTGATTGATCGAGTTTCGCAAATAAGAAATCTGAGAGAATGAATTGTATTACTTAGAGAATAATCGTGCTGAAAGGAATAAATTGCAGTGCTGATAAATAGTTCGAAGTGTACAATGAAAAATTTTAAAATTGTTTTTGTTTTAGTGCTCATCTTGTTTTCTCAAAAGCTGTTGGCACAACATCCCGGGATTGTAAAGAAATTAAGCAAACCGAATATCATTTACATCCTTGCTGATGATATGGGTTATGGAGATGCAGGTGTATACGGACAACAGAAAATTGAAACTCCAAATATTGATGCGCTGGCAAAAAATGGCATGCGGTTCACGCAATATTATGCAATGCCTGTTTGCGCTCCTTCAAGATATTCGTTGATGACCGGGCTGCATTCTGGCCATGCTTATATCCGCGGTAATGATGAATGGAGCGAACGTGGAGATGTATGGAATTTTCAGGCTATGGAAGCGAATCCGGCGTTGGAAGGGCAATTGCCCATTCCGGATTCTACGATTACCATTGCAAAATTGTTGAAGCAAGCCGGTTATAAAACGGCGCTTGTGGGTAAATGGGGGCTCGGCGGTCCAATGACAACCGGCATTCCGAACAACCAGGGATTCGATTATTTTTATGGTTCTTTGTGCCAGCGTCAGGATCATCAGTATTATCCGGGGCATTTATGGGAAAACATTTATCGTGTTCCCCTGAATAATAAAGTGCAGGATCCGGATATAAAATTTCCTTCAGACAAAGACCCGCTCGATCCCGCAAATTATGCGACATACAGTCAGAATGATTATGCGCCTGACTTCATCATAAAAGCGGCCTTAAAATTTATTGGTCAAAATAAAGATCATCCTTTTTTCCTTTATTATCCGGATCCGCTGCCTCACGCATCCATGCAGGCTCCTGCAGAGTTGGTAGAATATTATCATAAAAAGTTCGGCGATGAAAAGCCCTATTTGGGAGGAAGTTATGTGCCTTGCCGCTACCCGCGCGCAACGCATGCTGCCATGATTGCGCTGCTGGATGAGCACGTGGGAGAAATTGTAAAAAAGCTGAAGGAAGAAGGCGTGTATGAAAATACCATCATCTTGTTTTCCAGCGATAACGGCGCATCTAATGAAGGAGGGGCGGACTGTCCGTGGTTTGATAGCAACGGTCCTTTTAAAAGTGAGTTTGGATGGGGAAAAGGTTTTCTTTACGAAGGTGGAATCCGTGAACCTTTTATCGCATCATGGCCGGGAAAAATAAAATCCGGCACAACCAGTGGTCTCATTTGTGCTGCCTGGGATGTAGTACCTACATTGTGCCAGTTAACACGAATTGCAATGCCAAAAAATATTGACGGTATCAGTTTTCTTCCCACTTTACTTAATCATTCCACGATACAAAAAAAACATCCGTATCTCTATTGGGAATTTGCAGCTGATAACGGGCAACAGGCAGTACGAATGGGCAAATGGAAAGGAATCAGGTTTAACATCAACAAAGATAACTTGAAATTAAAATTGTTTGACCTTGATAGCGACATCCGCGAGCAGCATGACGTAGCAGCCCAGCACGCGGAAATAATAAAACAGATGGAAGAAATCATGAAAGAAGAACATGCAACACCGGCTGTTGCAACATTTAAAATGAAGGCTCTTGACGGGGAATAAAAACAGTCGGCTCGAAGAAAAGAGTGCTGGAGAATTTAATCAAAAGGCAGTCATATCAATTTTCAAAGTACCTGGATGATTTGCCCTGTCAGTTTCCACTCACCATTTATTTTTTCGAGCATCCGCACCTCAAATGTGTGACTGACAACACCGGCTACAGTTGTTGATGTTTCATGATGTGTAACCACAGCATCGTTCCCGTGAATACTCATGCTATAGCTTGAATTTTTAGATGTGCCTCCTTTGCCCATATTTTCCTTTGCTGCATGTGCTAGTTTCTCAGCAGGGATAGACAACGTTTTACCATCACCTGTGATAATGATGACCATACTGTAAGGCTGTATTTTCCAACAGTCTGCATGACTTGCGGAATCGCCGGAGCGCCAGGTGGACGATTCTTTTTCCAATAATTTCACAATAGCTGTCGAATCATTGATTTGACAAAAAGTATTTTTTCCAAAAATCAGCATAAAGCAAAGTATAGGAATGCTTTTCATAAATGTTAATGATAAAAAGATAAAACTTAATTATTCAGTTTATATCGATTGAAAAGATTGTCAGAAATTTCAAAAAGAAAAATCCTTCTTATTTGTTCATTTACCGCAAGACCTGAACGTATTAATCATCGACGTTCATAAAGATAAGCTGAAGAGAAAACAGGCGTTTTTTTTGGCTGTTAATTCTTCATTTACTTTAAAATCCGCGGATTATTCTCATGTTTTTATTTGATTATCCGCCACAATAAATCCCGTTTGCAATGGAATGGAAAAATAAAAGGTAGTTCCTTTATTCTCTTCACTTTCTACCCACACGTCACCTTCATGAGCGTGAATAATTTGCTTGCATAAATATAAACCAAGTCCAATTCCTTCTATTTTTCGTGTTTTTTTAACCCTGAAAAACCTTTCGAAAATATAAGGCAATGATTCTTTGGAAATCCCAATTCCTTTGTCGTTTACCGCTACTGTTACTGAGTCATGATTACGACTGATTTCGAGCGTGACTTCTTTATTTTCAACCGAATATTTAATCGCATTGCTCAGGTAATTTGTAATAACCTGTATCAACCTGTAGCGATCGGCAACAACGGAAAAATCAGTATCACCATTTACAATTATCCGGAAAGATGGATTTAAGGTTTCGGTAACTTCGATCGCTTCCTTTATCATATTTCCAAAATTAAACCGCGAGGTTTCCAGTTCGAAAATTCCTGAATGTATTTTAGTTGATTCTGATAATCCACTGATCATTTTATTCATTCGCTGCACACTGCGTTCAAAGCGTGCGAGAATCGATTCTATTTGCGATAAATCATTCTCTTTTATCGCTTCTGTCATCAGTTCATTCGATAATATAAGATTGGTTAATGGATTACGCAGTTCGTGAGTTACAAATCCAAGAGTATCTTCTCTTTCTTTCTCCATCTCTTTCGAAATAGTAATATCGTGGATGATGAGCAAAAATCGATTATTTCTCGAGTTGATCAAAGGTGTACACGTCACTTCAAAAACTTTTTTGTTACCTGGTAAAGTTTCAATTTCAATTTCTTTATTTGAAAAGGCTGATTGCAATTTAATGGCTTGCTGTAATCCCATAGTGAGTTTGTTGCCAGGATCATATTGCTTCAAAAACTCCATAAAATTTAAATCAGGAAATACGGAACCCTCTTTTCCTGCGAGTTTCAGAAATGCATCATTCGCTTTGATCACATTCATTTTTTCGTCCAGTACAATTACCGCATCTCTGATGGTGGCCAGCACATTTTCATTGAAATTATTCAGCACTTTAAAAGAGATTTCCGCTGCTTTTTGTACATGGATATTTTCCACCACTTTTAAAATGAACGAACCCTCTTTTGGGATTTGAATCAGAAGCGATTCGCCCGAAACCCAGGTTGCTGTGTTGCTCTTATCAACAAGGTAGTTGTTGTCGTTCGACTGATTCGTTGCAAGTACCCGTTCAATTTCTTTTTCCGGCAGCCCTTTTCTTTGATCTTCCGGGGTAAATAGCACATTAAATCTTTTTCCGATAATGTCTTTTTCGGTGTATCCAAAATGCTTTGTAAATGCGGGGTTGAGTGCAAGTATAATTCCCTGAGTATTTAATAATAATATGGAATTTTGTTTAGCATTTTTAAACAAATCCATGATCAGCTGAAAAGAAGAAGATTGCGTGATAGAAGCACTCATAACCAAAGTTACAAGCAATTTTCGCAGGAAATATGAGGAAAATACCTTTTTTTTCAGCTTTAAATTCAATCACATTTCGCGCGAAAATAAGAGATGGGTAACGTACGCGTTGCCCATCCATTTTAATCCATTTGCCAGATGATCGAATAAATCTGCTAGCACAATTTTACAAGCCGCATCACATCACTTCTTTTTTGTTAAGTCGTCGACATCTACTTCCGTCTTCCTGACGGTATCTTTTACTTTTTCATTCCTGTTGGTAACTTCTTTTGTTACTGTTATTTCCTCTACAACCCGTGCTTCTTTATTTACAACCGGCACTTCTGCATGTTCCCTTATTTCTATATCCTGCTCATTTGCATTATCAAAATCACGATCTGTAGCAGGGCGGTCCACATTTTTTCTGTCGACTTTTACGTGCTCTTCTCTCAGGTTGATATTTTCTTCAACAGGTTTTTCAACGACCCGTTGCCGGATGCGAATGCCGCCTTTTTCTACTTCTTTTTTGCCTACATCCACGGTTTCTTCAATGATCGGAATGGTGGTTTCTCTGTTTTTAGTTTCATCAATATTCCTGCTTTCTCTGTCATCCCTTGTTCTTTCATCAATATCCCTGTTTTCTCTGTTATCCCTTGTTCTTTCATCGATATCCCTGTTTTCTCTGTCATCTCTTATTCTTTCTGAAGTTCTGTTTTCTCTGTCATCCCTTATTCTTTCTGAAGTTCTTTCAGCCCTGTCTTCAACAGTTCTCTCGCGACGGTTTTTATACAAATTCGTATCATTATAATAATCATTGTTATAAAAATCGGCACCGGTAGCTACCGGAACTGTTGCTCCGGATGCAGTGTTATATGTTTTTGTTTCCATTTCCCGGTTCAGTTTATCCTTATCATAATCGGGAAGCGAATTAAGCCGGTCAATATTTAAATTTTGCAAATAAACTTCATCATCTTCCCTGTCGAGTTGGGCGAGGCCAATTGGTACCAACACCTTACGACTTTCAACAATGCCGAGGTCTTTATTCTTCTTCACTTTTAAAATGAGGTATCTTACTTTAAGTGATTCTTTATCAAAGATCAGGTCGTCTACTTTACCAACTATATCACCGTCCGAATCCTTTACATCCCATCCCGTAATATCTTCCTGGCCTTTGGCTATTTCGAAATTACTGCCGTTTAATTCGTGCAAACGGTCGGGCATATCATCTGTGTATTTCATAATTTTTGATTTGTGAAAGGGTCAACTTTCTTGTTAAATAAAATGTTTAATAAATATTTTTTGGGTTTTTCATCGATAACGGTGGATAATAAATTTGCTCACTTACGCTTCCTTCACTACAATTTCCACTCTCCGGTTTTCCTGCCGTCCTTTTTCAGTTTTATTAGACGCAACCGGTCGTGCTTCACCTACCGGATTGAGAGAAATATGATTACTGTTGATATCGCCATTTTTGACAAGCCATGATTGAACTGCAGCAGCACGTTCTTCCGCCAGTTGCTTATTGTAATCTTTGCTGCCAACAGAATCAGTAAACCCATAAATCCTGATATCATCATTGCTAAAACGTTTTTTGATAGAGGCGGCGATTTGCTTCAGATCATTGTCAGCATTTGGACGAATGGTACTTTTATTTTCATCAAAAAGAATGTTTTCGCCGAGGCTATAAACCGCGTATTTATTATCACTCCTTACTTCGATATCCTTGTCTGTAATTTCCGCATACTTTTCTGTCGGAGCGTTGTAATTGATTCCTTCCCAACCGGATGTAGCAGCAACAGTATTATTTGCATTGCCGGAGGTAGTTGTCTCATTGGTATCACGGTTATGCGTCATACCTGTTGTATCTGTAGCGCTATTATTCGTTTGATTTTCTGTGTTGCGCCCACGGAAAATAAAATATAAAATAACCAGGATGATAATGATGACAATGATGATCCACCATATGGGTGATTTCTTTTTTGGTTGCACATTTAATTCTGCCATAGTTTATGTTTTAAGAGTAAAAATTTTTTTTATGTTGAAAACAATTACTTTTTCCCTTCCTCACGTTCTATGATTACCTTCTCTTTTTTCAACGTTACCTTTTCTGAATAAGGAGTGACGGTCTTGTTTTTTACCACATGAATTTCTTCTGTTACCTGATACCTGATCTTTATCTCTGCTACTTCTTTTACCACCGGTATTATCATAGTATCGCCTTCGGTTCGCATTTTCGGTGGTTCATCAAAAATCAGATTGCTCACCTGAACCTTCTTTACATCATAAGTTTCATTCATTAATGGAATCTCAACGGGTTGCTCGTCTTTTGCAACTTCCTTTCTGATATGAATCCGGCCCGTTTCAACTACTTTCTTATCTACTTGTAAAACTTCTTCTATAACGGGTATCACTTTTGTTTTTTCTTCAGAAAAATTTCCTTCAACACTTGCGGCTTGATTTTTTTCAGAAGATTTAATTTCTCTTTCCATACCCGTCTTTTTTCAAACGTTGTGCCAGCCGGTGAATCGGAGTTGCTGTGCAATCTTTTAATAAATAATAATTAATAATTGAACGGTTGTCGCTGAACGTAAATACATTGAACGCGGCAAAAAAAATTGCAGAAATTTTGCTTTGTTTTAAAGAAAAAAGTTTGTGTAATCCGCTACACAAATTTTGCAGTAATGTGAAATTGAAAAATAATAAAATTGAAAAACGTGTTATTTGTTGTTTTGCTGTAAAATACTTTTGTATTTAATTTTATTGTGTAATTTGAAAAAAATAAAAAATAGATTGTCTGCATGAAAAAATTGTTTTTTCTGAACACAAAACGCATTTTCTTTTCTGTTTTGATGATTGTAACTTTAGCATCTATGAAAAAATCTGAAGCACAAACAAATCACGGCCAACAGTCAGATACCGCAGCCCTGGAAGGACGATGGGATATTACCATTGATATAAACGGTAAAATGACTCCTTCATGGCTGGAAGTAAAACATTCCGGGTTGAAAATGCTTGTCGGCCGTTTTGTCGGACCGGGTGGAAGTGCGCGGCCGATTTCCAGAATCAATATTGAAAATGGTAAAATGAGTTTTTCAATTCCGCCACAATGGGAACGCGAACCGAATGACCTGAAAGTAGAAGGAACGCTTCAAGGTGACAATTTGAGCGGCGCCATGACTTTCAGTAATGGGAATACTTATAACTGGACAGCCAAAAGAGCACCACTGCTGCGCAGAAAAACGGAGCCGGAGTGGGGGAAACCAATCCATCTTTTTGACGGAAAGGATATGAGTCAATGGCATGCAACCGGAGAAAATCAATGGAAAGTAGAATCCGGACTTTTAAGAAGTCCGCATTCGGGGTCCAACATTGTAACCAATGAAAAATTCGAGGATTTCAAATTACACATTGAACTTCGTTATCCTGCCGAAAGCAATAGCGGCGTTTATCTTCGTGGAAGATATGAAGTACAGGTGGAAGACAGTAAAGGAAAGCAACCTTTGGATATTTATTTTGGCGCAATCTACGGTTTTCTGCCTCCAAGCGAAATGGCGGCAAAAGCAGCAGGAGAGTGGCAATCATTTGATATTACGTTAATCGGCAGAATGGTAACGATCGTTGCTAATGGAAAGATGATCATTTGCAACCAGGAAATTCCCGGCATCACCGGCGGTGCTCTCGACAGTGATGAAGCCGCACCTGGACCAATTTTGCTTCAGGGAGACCATGGACCCATTGATTTTCGGAATATTATTATCACGCCGGCAAAATAAAATTATCATCAGTTCGCTATATTCATTAATTGCTTTGCTGACAAGCAGCAGTGACAACAAAAATTAACTTAAAAACCCAAATGATTTAATGAAATGATCATCCCGGTCAATATTGAGATACACTGAATGTTTACCTTGAAAACATTGGGATTGCCGGCAAACTTTCATTCCCCGTTTCATTCACGCTTTGCACTGCAAAGAAATAATTGTCTTTTGAATAGGGGAGCGTCATCTCATTTTCTTTGGTAAAGATCTTTTTTTGCCAAACCGGGCTTACCGTTTCACGTATCAGCACAAAATATCCGTTCACTTTTCCGGTCTTTGACTGTTGCCAGGAAAGCGAGGTACTGTTTGATAAATTTTTTACTTCAATTTTAACTTCTTCAGGTACACCTGGCGCTTTAGCGAGATTAGCAAGATTGCATAAATTCAATGCAGTATTTTTTCTTAAATATTCATAGTCGATCCACTTGGCCACATCACCATAGTCAATGCCATTTTCTTTATGCACATCCTGGTGTTGGCGCGTAAAGTTTTCATTCATCTCTGTAATTCTTACAGCAGTAAAACCATTTTGTAAATAAGGAAGATGATCGCCGCCTCTTAAAAAACGATCGGTTCTGTAAACCATTTGCACCTGCAGGTTATCCACATAACGTTCGCCGATTTCTTTTATATACCGCGCCAGTTGGCGTGACTTACTATCGTTTTCCAAACCAAGCGCCATGATTCTTTTGATGTTTTTTTCAGTCTCATACATGGGAATACCTTCGCTGAACACGCGCACCTTGGTATTGTTGATAATATGCGTTTCGTTGCTGTTGTTGCTGCCAATGATATCATTGTTAAAAACTCCTTCAATGTTCCAATTTTCTTTTTTTGCTTTATTTGCCATAAAAGTGGAACCCAGCAAACCTTGTTCTTCTCCACTAACTGCTACAAAAATGATCGTTGCAGGAAATGAATGTTTTGACATCACCCGTGCACACTCTATCACGGCTGAAGTACCGCTTCCGTCATCGTCGGCGCCTGGAGCATCACCAACAACATCCATCACATCGCTGCGGCGGGTATCTAAATGGCCACTGATGATAAAGATTCTGCTATCATTTGGATCAGTTCCTTTTAAAGTAGCAACAACATTTCCTAAAACAACCGGCTTATCCACCCGCTTCCCATTTGGCTCAATGGTGGTCGTGTCTATCATTGCTGAAAGCCTGCCATTGGAATTTTTTGCAAATTCATTGAACTTTTTCAGTACCCAATTTCTGGCAGCGCCAATTCCTCTTTTACGATCTGTTTGCGTGCTAAGCGTGCTTCTCGTGCCAAAGGCAACGAGTGTATTGATGTATGATTGCAAAGAATCCGGAGAAACTTCAGAAACCATTTTGGCAATTTCCGGATCGCGGTCAATAATGGTTTGCGCTTTTGTATTTGTTATCCAAAATATGAGTAAAATGCATAAAAATGATTTCATAAAAAGAATGAATTTAAGTTTTCAAACAATTTTTGCATAAAATGAAGGCCAAGACGGTAAAGGATGAAGGTAATTATAAAACGATGATATTTCTTTCTTTACTGATGCCGATTTAAAATTAGATCAGCGTGAATGTTTTTTTGCCTGTCCCTTACAAATTGCATCTCAAATTTCAATCATAGTTCTAATCAAAATTTTCTGACAAACCACTCTTATTTCCGTGCAAAAAATGGTGAAAAATATCTCCTTAAAAATATTGTTTTTTAAGGAAAAACGCTGTTTAGAAAGTATATTTGCAAATACTAAAAAATTATGGAAACAATAGGAGAAGAATTGCCGGAAAACGGCCAGCCACGGGGCAGAATCATACCCGTTAATATTGAAGAACAAATGAAATCTGCCTACATTGATTATTCAATGAGCGTGATCGTAGGCAGAGCGCTGCCTGATGCCCGCGACGGATTAAAACCGGTTCATCGGCGCATCTTATACGGTATGTATGAAATGGGAAACACGTATAATAAACCCTATAAAAAATCGGCCCGTATTGTCGGTGATGTGATGGGTAAATACCATCCTCATGGAGATTCATCCATTTATGGAACCCTCGTGAGGATGGCGCAGGATTGGAGCATGCGTTATACATTGGTTGACGGACAGGGAAACTTTGGAAGCCAGGATGGCGATTTCCCGGCAGCCATGCGTTATACAGAAGTGAGATTGGAACGCATTGCGGAAACAATGTTGGATGATATTGAGAAAGATACCATTGATTGGCAATTAAATTACGACGACAGCACAAACGAGCCGACAGTATTGCCGACTCGTATTCCACAATTACTTTTAAACGGTGCCAGTGGAATTGCTGTAGGTATGGCTACCAATATGCTACCACACAATCTTTCTGAAGTGGTTGATGGTTGCATTGCTTTTATAGATAATCGTGAAATTTCCATTGATGAAATAATCAAAATAGTAAAAGCACCTGACTTTCCGACCGGTGGAATTATTTACGGCTACGACGGCGTGAAACAAGCCATGCATTCAGGTCGCGGAAGACTCGTTTTACGTGGAAAAGTAACAGTGGAAACTTCAAAGACAGGCAAGGAAAAAATCATTATTACAGAAGTTCCTTACCAGGTAAACCGTGATGCACTTACCGAAAAGATCGGGCATCTCATCAATGAAAAAGTGATCGAAGGAGTTTCAGATGTCAATAATGAAAGCAACAATAAAGAAGGTACCAGGATTGTAGTTGATTTGAAAAAAGATGCGATATCACAAGTGGTAATCAATCATTTATATAAGCATACCGAACTGCAAACTTCTTTTGGGATCAATAATGTGGCTTTGGTAAAAGGAAGGCCACATGTTTTGAACATTAAAGATCTGATCCGTGAATTTGTTGATTTCCGCCATGAAGTAGTGATCAGAAGAACAAAATTTGAATTAAAAAAAGCAGAAGAAAGAGCACATATTTTAGAAGGATTTTTGATTGCATTAGATCACTTGGATGAAGTGATTAAACTCATTCGTGCTTCATCTACTCCTGATATTGCAAAAGACGGCTTGATCGCAGATTTCAGCATGAGCGAAATCCAGGCAAAAGCGGTACTTGAATTGAGATTGCAGCGCCTTACCGGAATGGAACGTGAAAAGATCAGGGAAGAGCATGCAGAAGTAATGAGATTGATTGAAAAGCTGAAAGATATTCTCGGTGATGAAAGCAAAAGATTCCAGATCATTAAGGATGAATTGACAGAGATCAAAGACAAATTTGGTGATGCGCGCAAAACAGAAATCACGTACCTGGCCGACGAAATCAGTATGGAAGATCTGATAGAGGAAGAAGATGTGGTGGTTACTATTTCTCATTTGGGTTACATTAAAAGAACTTCAGCTACAGAATATCGCCAGCAAAGGCGCGGTGGACGCGGGGCAATAGGAAGCAGGACGAGAGAAGAAGATTATATTGACAAATTGTTTGTTGCATCCACGCACCATACTTTATTGTTTTTTACAGAAAAAGGAAGATGTTTCTGGCTTAAAGTTTATGAAATTACCGAAGGCGATAAACAAAGTAAGGGTCGTGCAATTCAAAACTTAATTCAAATTCCTTCAGATGATGCGATCAGAACGATTATTACCATAAAAAATCTTCAGGATGAAGAATATATAAATAACCATTATATCGTACTTTGTACGCGGAAAGGAATTATCAAGAAAACAAAAGTTGCTGATTTCTCAAGGCCAAGGCAAAATGGTATCAATGCAATTACCGTGAATGACGGCGACCAATTGCTAGATGCTTGTCTTACCGATGGTAACCAGCAGATCATGATGGCAGTGAAAAGTGGCCGCGCGATCCGGTTTCCGGAAGAAAAAGTAAGACCGACCGGGAGAGGAGCGATAGGCGTTTTTGGAATTTCTGTTGATGCTGAAACTGACGAAGTAGTTGGTATGATTTGTGTAAATGTTAATGATCCCGAGGTTAGTGTACTGGTTGTGAGCGCAAAAGGATATGGAAAGAGAACTGCTGTTGAAGAATACAGAATTACCAACAGAGGCGGCAAAGGGGTAAAAACTATAAATGTTACAGAAAAAACAGGCGAATTAATCGGACTCTTAAATGTTAATGAAACGCAGGATTTAATGATTACTTGTAAATCCGGTGTAACTATTCGCACGTCAATCGCGTCTATCCGTGAAGCAGGAAGAGCTACACAAGGGGTGAAACTGATCAAATTAGATGAAGGCGATGAAATTGCGGCTATTACCAATTTAAACGATACTGAAATTGAAGAGGTGAGCGGCGAGATTCAAATTGTGACCGAAGAAGACGTAGAAAATGACGCAATTATTCCATCGGCAAATGAGTTGGAAACAGAAGAGTCTGGCCGAGATAATGCAGCAGATGATAATGACAATGAAATTTCAGATGAAGGAGTCAATGAACTTGATAATCAATAAAAAAACAAACACATGAAAAGAATACTTTTACCGGTTCTATTTACCTTTCTTGTTGCAAGCACTTTTGGACAAGATATCAAAAAAGCAACTTCTTATGTAAATGACAAGAAGTGGGACAAAGCCAAAACTGAAATTGACGGGATATTGGCAAAGGATCCAAATAATTCAGAAGCGCTTTATTTAAAGAGTAAAGTTTATTCAACAATGGCTGACAGTTCTGCTTATAAAGGTTTATTTACGGGTGATCCATATGCAGAAGCTTTTGATGCATTTAAAAAAGCAATCGCAGATTCCAACAATGCAAAATTGACTTTATTGACTGTAAAAGATAATTACCAGCCGATTTTTGGTATTTATGCCGGCTATTATCAGGAAGCTGCTAATGCCTTTAATGACGCTGCAGGAAAATCTGATACTGCCGGATTTGCCAAAGCCATGAATCTCTTTATCAAAGCTGATAATGTGGGTCAATATATCAGGGAAAAAGGTTGGGCCAAAATCGGAGCTGTTGATACCACTCTGGTATTAAATATTGCAAAGGCCGCTTTGAATGCAAAGAACGATAACATGGCGCGAAAATACTTTAAAGAAATCGCCGATGCTCACATCAAAGGATTGCACAATGCAGCAGATAGTGCTGATCCCGCCTTTGAATTGCCTTATCAGTGGCTGACTCTTGATTATAAAGAGGCTAAAGATTCCGCCAATATGGTTAAATACGCCACGCTGGGTAAAGAGCTTTTCCCGAAAGACGATTATTTTGATTTTGTAGAAATGGATTATTACCGGGAAAATGAAAATCGTCCGGCATTGTTCCAAAAATATGACGAGCTAACAACGAAACATCCCGACAGTTTGCGTTATCATTTGAATTATGCAACAGAAATATTCAGTTATTTATATAGTGGCGATGAAGGAACGGCAGTACAGAACAAAGATAATCTGATGAAAACTTTGCAAGCCCAATTAGATAAAGCACTGGCTTTGGATCCCGCAAATTCAAGTGTAAACTTATTATATGCTCAGTTTTATTACAACAAAGGAATCACAACGTTAGAGGACGCAGCAAAAATCAAAGGTGCGAAATTAACTCCTGATCAGACGAAACAAAAGAAAGACCTGTCAGACCAGGGAGACGCATTTCTTAAGCAAGCCGTGCCTTATGCTGAAAAAGCGCTGAGTACTTTAGAACAAGGTTATAAAAAAGCCGAAAAATCGCGTTATAAATCTGTTGTAAATCTCTTACAGAACATTTATCAAAGCCTTGGCGATAAAACACACCTGAAAGAATATCAGGATAAATATGATCAGGCAGACGCGAAATTTGTAAACTGATTAATTTAAATTTTAAATAATCGAACCCTGAAGCAATTCAGGGTTTTTGTTTCATTTTCTAAATCCGAAACCGGTTTATTTGTTTGTTTATTGAAAGCGAAATGTGCGATAGAAGCGTAATGCAGGTAGGAGAATAAAGAAATGTAAGGTATTTGTTGTTTACTGAAAGATTCAGAATAGTCTACTTAACATAATATAAATTATAGGAAAAATAAACTCAAATACCGGATACGTAAAACTGATTTTTGAGGAAACAACCAATTATGACTGTATTATCAGATACCCGAAGAGCTATTTTACTTTTATCTATTTCCACTTTATACAGATTCATTCCTATTTGATAAACATTTTTAATTTCAGTTACTTTATTAACCACTTTTAATTGCTGATAAAATTTTCTAAATTGGTTTTGAAAATGATGATCGCAGATTTGTAATTGAACTACAAATAGCTTTTCTAAAATAATTACCATTCCATAATTTTTTCAAATTCTTCTGAAGAAATTGTATTTCCAGGAAAGTAATTTTTAATAACAAGTGAATCGAAAAAATTAGACACTTCTTCGTTTTCGATCACTTTTATAATTTTTAGAAGTTCTTCATCCGACCAATTTCCTCTTTGTTTTTTTACAGCGAAATAATCATTGCGCATTCCGATCTTTGCAGCGATAAAATCATTCCTGTATCCGGATTTTTTTATCAAGGTGGAAATTTCCTTTTTTAGCAGCAGGAAATTTTCGATTACTTCTAACATTGATCTACTGTTTAGTGTTTTTTAATAAATTTATAATGTAAATTTAATACATCTACAGATATCAATTCTCTAGATTTTTACCGACGTTTTTGAAAGATTCGACAAACTCAATTACTTCATTTTCAAATTTCCTTCGTTCATCAAATAAAAACTGATGTTCCATTGGCAAAACGTAAACCGGAAATGCGGCCAATTCTTTTTCAAATTTGGCAAGCCTCACCGCATCTTTTTCTGTGGTGATAATAAATTTTTTATTATTTTTTATTCTTTCGAAATGTAGTTTTATTTCCTTTAAATCATCTGTATTAAAAATGTGATGGTCTTTAAACTGCAACAATTCATAAGAAGCAACTTCGCTCGCCAGTATTGTTTTTATTGGTTGAGGATTAGCAATGCCGCAAATTAAAAGCACTTCTGAATCGGCCTCCGGCACAAACCTTTCTTTCGTAAACAAATGATACAGTGCGTTGTATTCGATTTTTGTAAAGAATATTTTTTGATTGGATAATGGCCGAAGTTCATCAATAATTTTATTCTTTTCCATCGAATTCAGGTCTGGCTTACATTTGGTAACGATAATAATCTCAGCTCTTTTACTGCTGCTTTTTATATCGCGTAAATCGCCGGCCGGCAATAAAATATCTTTGTAATAAAGATTATTATAATCAGTTAATAAAATATTCAATCCTGCTTTTACTTCCCTGTGTTGAAAGGCATCATCCAAAATGATTATCTCTGTTTTTGGTTTTTCGAAAAGCAATTGTGGTATTCCAATAACTCTTTCTTCTGCCACGGCCACTGTTATGTTCGGAAATTTTTGATGAATCTGCATGGGCTCGTCTCCAATATCCACCGCTGAGGTATCTTCAGCAGCGATCGCAAATCCTTTTGTTTTTCTTTTATAGCCGCGGCTTAAAGTTGCCACCTGGTATTTATTGGACAAGAGTTTTACAAGATATTCTACCATTGGAGTTTTGCCGGTTCCGCCAACAGCCAGGTTTCCAACACATATCAACGGGAAATTAAAAGTAGCAGACCGCAAAATATTTTTATCAAAAAATTTGTTGCGTACCCAAAGAATACCGCCATAAAGAAATGAGAACGGGAGTAAGATATACCTGAAACTTTTGAGCATGAATCGTTATTTCGTTTAATCAGATACATTTAATTCTCACAAGGAAAATGAAAATGTTTCTGTTGGCGTGATGCAAAAGTTTAAAGGTATATCAAAGCCGGAAATATCTTTTATCTCATCTACAGGATCAAAAAAACTTAATCCTGTTTTAATAACATTTGGTTTGCAACGGGCAAGAAATTTATCATAATATCCTTTTCCAAAACCAACCCGGAAACCTTTCCTGTCGAATGCAAGCAAGGGTATCAAAACAAGGTCTATCTCATCTTCTTTGATCAGATTCCCATCTTTTGGTTCATCAATTCCATAGGCATTGGCGATCAATTCCACACCTTCATCAAAATGATAATGATTGATATTTCCTGAATGAATATCAATTTTCGGGATCACGATTTTTACCAGTGGATTTATAAATTGCAGGTATCTTACAATCGTTGCTGTATCGGGCTCTCCCAGCTTTAACGACGCTACATAAGTATGTACACAATTGATAAAAGGCAACTTTAATTTTTGAAAATTGATCAAAATAAGATCATTGAATTTTTCAATTTCGTGTACAGAAAGCACTTTTCTTTTTTCTTTAAAAATAAATCTCAGTTCTTTTTTTGTCATAAAAAAAGTTTCAATTTTGGAAGCATTTTATTAGCTTCTGCTTTGATGATTTCTTTAGAAATAACTGGCAAATGTTTTACACTTGCGATCACCGGATAACCGCTCCACTCGCCTATTTCTTCCTCGTAATTTTTATATTCTTCTGTAAAGATCCAACCCAAAACATCTACCTTTTCTTTTTTTAAAACTGCAGCTGTAAGCAAAGAATGATTGATACTTCCCAATTCATTTTTGCTTACGATGATCACTTTTGCTTTTAATTTTTTTATGAGATCTAAAATCAATTTTTTTTTATTTAAAGGAACCATTAATCCTCCGGCTCCTTCAATAATTAACTGGTTTTTTGTTTTGGGTAAATGATGAATGATTTCTTTTATTTTAATTTCTTTACCTTCCGCAGGCGCTGATAAATGTGGCGACGCCGGCATTTCCAAAAGATACAATTCAGCATGGATTTTTGTTTGATCATTTGATATCAGATCTTTAATTCTTAAGGAATCAGTTCCTTCCGAGAAGCCTGCCTGCACAGGTTTCCAGTAATCTGCCTGTAAAGCTTCAGTAACAATTGAAGCAATCAAAGTTTTGCCCACATCAGTTCCCGTTCCTGTAATAAATATTGGTGTCATTGTCGTGAATGGTGAGTTGCAAAATGTGAATCCCAACTCGAATTTCTAAACTCTAACCTTTCCAAACTGCTTCAATCTCTCTAAACTCTTTCAAACTTTCTTCTATTTATTTATAAAAATTGAAAATACCGTTGTTCCATAATTGCGCATGGTTTTAAACTGCAATTCATTTTCATAATTGTTTGCCGGCGTATGCTCCAAAATAAACCAACCATTCTCACGCAACAATTTCCTCTCACGGATAATTTGTGGCAGCTCGTCAATATTTTGAAGCGCATAAGGCGGTCCGGCAAATATTAAATCAAACTTCTCTGTGCAATTTTTCAGGAAACGGAAAACATCACTTTTTACCACTTCGCAATTTTCAATTTTTAATTCCGCAATTTTATTTTTAATAAATTCATACATTTTCGGATCTTTCTCTATAATAGTAAGATCTCCGGCTCCCCGCGAAGCGAGTTCGTAACTGATGCTGCCGGTGCCACCAAAAATATCAAGGGTTTTAATGCCCGGTATGGAAATATTATTTTCAATTATATTGAACAAACCTTCCTTTGCCACATCAGTTGTGGGCCGCGTATAAGGCATTTTGGAAGGCGGGTTTATTTTTCTTCCACCATATTTTCCGCTTATTATTCGCATGAATCGATTGCAAATATATAACTGAAATAATGAGAAGGAAATTTCATTATGTCATCTGAATAAACAGAGTCTGATGGCAAAGAAGCCAACTCGATATCGTTGAAATATTTATAGATGTCTTTATAAAGCGGCGAATTTTCTTCAAGTAATCCATGAATGATCAAATGCGGATCTGACATATGAAATTGCTGACAAATATTTAATAACCCATATGAAACATCTTGCGGTGTTTCAAAGTTATAAGAATTCAGCAATTGGTATTTTCCATCTTTTACCAAACAAACTATAAATTTTTGTGTATAAAAAATTAAAGTCAAATGATCGCTTTCGACAGATGAATTTTTCAATAAAAGTGAGTATTGATGCGAGAAGGATGAATCCGGAAACTGAGTTTGAATCACTTCCAAAAGCGCTGCCGGAAGCCGGTAACAATTGTAGATTGATTTATCCGGCAAAACATCAGTTAAAATCGTTTCATTCTGCCCAACATCGCCAAACATCATATTCATCAAAACTGCGTTTTTCTCTCTGTCATATACAGAAAACGGAATCAGCGTGCTTTGGCAATAGGAATATACAACACATACTTTTTTAAATTTTCCAGCGAGTATTTCTTTTTGATGAAAGAGCACCTGCATAGCAATTGGTAAGCCCACAGCCGGTTTGCTTTTATCGAAATGGTAAACTCCCAATCCTAAAAATGAATTTGTTTCTTCATTTTTGATACAAAAAGAAAAGCCTTCATTACTTACTTCACATAGAAGTTTACAGCTTTCCGGATTTACAGAGGAAGGTAATATTTCAAATACAGTTCTCATTTATTTTACTTGTGGCAATATTATCATTTTTTTCGCAGTACTGATGCTTTAGCAACCAATTAAACGAATTTTCAACAATTTTATTCCTCTTGTATTTATAGAAGTCGCTCAAATACTTCAATTGATTGTTTCAATCTGCTGGCAGAAATTAAGCCAATTTTTAGATCATTTTAATTCGTGAAAATTTGTGTAATTCGGGCTCTTGTCTTTGTTTTAATTCACCGCTAAACTTTACCTTCGCAGCCAAAATAAAAAAAATGACCAACAGAACTTTTACAATGATTAAGCCTGACGCCACTTCCAAGGGAAACACAGGCGCGATTTTAAAAATGATCAACGAAGCTGGTTTCAGAATTGTTGCTATGAAAATGACGCATCTTTCTGCCCCAAAGGCCGGTGAATTCTATGCTGTTCACAAAGAACGCCCTTTCTATGGAGAACTCGTAGAATTTATGAGCCGCGGACCGATCACTGCTGCCATTCTTGAAAAAGATAATGCGGTTGAAGATTTCAGAAAACTTATCGGCGCCACCAATCCTGCGCAGGCAGAAGAAGGAACCATCAGAAAATTGTATGCCGCATCAATTGGAGAAAATGCAGTGCACGGGAGCGAT
>JAICYZ010000326.1 GCA_025933935.1 Chitinophagaceae bacterium | reverse complement strand
CTTTCCGCGCAGCATCTTTTATTTTTGCCTCAGTAGAAGTATCTTTTTCTATTTTAATTTTTTTCGTCATTCGATAAAATTATTTGCAAACGGTTCTGTGAAATTAAAATTAAAAATTCGATTCAACCAAATGATTTAATCAAATGATTAAATTTTAACAAAGTGAAACCGATCGGTGAAGAATAAGGTATTAAGGTTTAGAGGAAAGGAACTGCTGTTTTACTAAAGTAATAAGGTTACCGCAAGAGGATTTGAGTACTCATTAAACACTAACCTGAAATCATTATGACCTTCATTCACTCATGCCGGAATTCCTGCAAGATCAAAATGATTTTCGGCCATCTCTCTGATGTTATCTCCAATAGCAAGTGATGCGGTAGCAGCAGGAGAAGGTGCATTCAAAACATGAATAGATGTATCGCGATATTCAATTCTGAAATCATCGCGGGTGTCGCCGTCTTCGCTGAGCAACATAGCACGAACGCCGGATCGTCCTGGCTTTATATCGTCCATTGTTAAAGACGGAACCAGTCTTTGAAGTGTTTTGAGAAATAATTTTTTTGAAAAAGCGCGGCGGTATTCATTGATTCCAAAAGTCATATTCCGGAAAAACAATTTCCACGTTCCGCGATAGGACAATGCATCAATGGTGTCTTTCCAATCAAAATCTGTTTTGCCATAACCTTCTCTTTTAAAAGTAAAAACGGCATTGGGTCCACATTCGATTTCTCCATTTGTCATTCTAGTGAAATGCACGCCGAGAAAAGGAAAATCAGGATTTGGAACCGGGTAAATCAGATTTTTTATTTTGTGTTTTGCTTCTTCGGTCAGCTCATAATAATCGCCTCGAAAACCAACTACTTTTTCTTTTATATTCACGCCATCTTCGTGTGCCAATCTATCAGCCTGTAAACCGCCACAAAAAATTGTGTATTTACTGCGATAAGTTTTTTTATTCGTTGAAATAATATTGATACCATTTTCTTTTTCAAAAGAAGTTGCTTTAGTGTTTAATGCAATCTCACTTTTTGGATTGATGCTCAAAGCAATTTCGACCATTTTATCTGTTGCTTTTACATAATCAATAATTCCGGTACACGGCACCCAAATGCCCGCTATTCCTACACAAAATGGTTCGTGCTGTTTAATTTGTGATGCATTTATTTTTTCAATTCCTTCAATTCCGTTTTGCAAACCTGTTGCAAAAATTTTATCTAAATAAGGAAGTTCTGCTTCCTCAGTGGCAACTACAATCTTTCCACATACGTCATACGGAATATCGTTTTCTTCAGCAAATTTTACCAGTGCTTTTCTACCTTCCACACAGTTTTTTGCTTTTAGAGATCCGGGCTTATAATACAATCCGGAATGCATCACACCTGAATTATTTCCGGTTTGATGCGCCGCAAGATGAGATTCTTTTTCGAGGAGAATGATCTTCAATGAAGGATGATGCCTTTGTAATTGATAAAATGTGGCGGCGCCTACAATTCCTCCGCCGATGATCGCTATGTCAAAAATTTCGTTTTCCAATATTTAGAATTTAAATAAATAATTCATTGATTTTTTAAAAACACGAAAAACCTGTAAATGTTTGTTTACTGGTGCAAAGATAAATCTTGCAAAAGAGTTGTTCTGTATTTCCGTACGTCCATAAATTTTCAACGCTTATTCTAAAATTTTTTACCTTGCCTTTTTTCACCATATTTTTATTCTTGCATCTTTCATCAAAATATTTACTATGAAATCGCTAAAACTACTTGCGTTTTTTCTCTTATGTTTTTCTTCTTCTCTTTTTGCACAACAAAATTTAAAAGACACTTTGCCCGTTGACCCGAATGTAAAAATCGGAAAGCTAAGTAATGGCCTTACTTATTACATTCGAAAAAATGAAAAGCCTCAGCAAAAAGTAGAATTGCGCCTCGTGGTAAATGCCGGTTCTATTCTTGAAAACGAAGACCAGCAAGGATTGGCGCATTTGAGCGAGCACATGGCTTTTAACGGTACCACTCATTTCAAAAAGAATGATATTGTTTCTTTTCTTCAATCTATTGGTGTTGCTTTTGGAAGCGATTTGAACGCATATACCAGTTTTGATGAAACTGTTTATATTCTTCCAATCCCTACTGACAAGCCGGGAAATATTGAAAAGGGATTTCAAATCCTGGAAGACTGGGCGCATAATGTAACTGATAAAGCCGAAGATATCGATGCGGAGCGGCCAGTAGTTTTGGAAGAAAGCCGTTTGGGAAAAGGTGCACAAGACCGAATCAACAAACAAATTTATCCGGTTTTATTTGCAAATTCTTTATATGCAAAACGTCTTCCAATCGGCATAGACAGCATTGTAAAAAACGCTCCTTATTCTGCGTTGAGAAGTTTTTACAAGGACTGGTATCGCCCTGATTTAATGGCTGTAATTGTTGTCGGTGATATTGAACCGGCAAAAGCAGAAAGCTTAATAAAAAAATATTTTGGGCAAATGAAAGATCCTGCAAATGAAAGGACAAGAACTTATGCTGACGTGCCGCCTTACCAAAAAAGTGTAGCAAAAGTTGTTACGGATAAAGAGGCTACCAGTTATTCGTACCAGGTTCATTATTCCATGGAAAAAACACCACCGGTAGCGACACTGGGAGAATATAAACATGACCTGGTAAAAGAAATTTTTTCAGATCTTTTCAATCAGCGTTTACGCGAACTGACTCAACAGGAAAATCCTCCTTTTGTTTATGCAGCCTGCGGTTTTTCTTCTGAGGCGCGCGGTTACGAAGCCTTTGAAGCATTTATCGGCACGGGTAACAGCGATAGCCTTCGCGGTTTAAAAGCATTTGAGGTAGAATTGGAAAGAGTAAAAAAATATGGTTTTACAAAGGATGAATTAGATCGTTCAAAAGCGGATATGCTGAATTATATTGAAAGGGCATTTAACGAAAAAAATAAAACCGAATCAGCAAATTATGCAGAAGAATATATCCGTAATTTTCTCACCAAAGAACCGATTCCCGGCATTGCCAATGAGTACAAATATTACAAAGAATTACTGCCACAAATCACCGTGGATGAAGTAAATGCAATAGCAAACCAGCTTAGTAAAAATCCCAACCAGTTTATCGCACTTACCGGCCCTGAACCTTCAGCTGGCAATACTTTACCAAGCGATGCAGAAATTCTTGCTGTCCAATCGGAAGTAGAAAAAATGGACATCAAGCCTTATGAAGAAAAAACAGTTTCGGCTACCTTGCTAAATGAAATGCCGAAAGCAGGAAAGATTACTGCAACGAAAAAGAACGCTGCTTTAGGAACTACAGAATTTACATTAAGCAATGGCATTACCGTTACTTTAAAACATACTGATTTTAAAAATGACCAGGTTTTGATGAGTGCAATAAGGCCTGGCGGAAAAGGGAATTATGGCATTGCCGATAAATACAATGCAGAATATTTAATACCGGTGATTAGCGCGATGGGTGTAGGAAATTTTTCTCCGGTAGATTTGAAAAAAGCATTAAGCGGAAAAACAGCAAGTATCTATCCAACATTTTCTGAAGTATCTGATGGATTTGGCGGAAGCAGTTCTGTAAAAGACGCGGAATCCATGTTGCAGCTGCTTTATTTGTATGCAACTGCTCCTCGCGTTGATACTGCTTTATTCAAGTCATTTATTGAAAAAAATAAATCACAAATCGCATTTTTAAGGGCCAACCCACAGGCAGTATTTCTCGATTCTTTGTTTAAAGTTTATTATAACGATAATCCATTGGCCCCAATTGCCGTTCCAAAAGCAGCGTATTTTGATGCATTAAACCTCGACAGGATGATGCAGATTTATAAAGAACGATTTGAAAACATGAATGAAATGCATTACACTTTTACCGGAAGTATCAGTGAAGAACAACTGAAGCCTTTATTGCAAAAATATATTGCCAGTCTTCCTGTAAGCTCAACCAAATTCCATTATGTAGATAACAAAGTGCGGCCT
>JAICYZ010000361.1 GCA_025933935.1 Chitinophagaceae bacterium | reverse complement strand
CCAATCGTTCACAATCCTTTGCGCTTGAATATTTGAACTCAGACTGTTTAATTTTGTGTAAAAGTGTCCACTTAAACCTTCACTGCATCATTTTTGTACCTCAGAATACATTTTTTTAGTAAGCTACAAATTTGGAAGAAACATCCACACAGTATACAATACATAACAAAGATTAAACCCAAGTGAAAAAAAATAATTACCTGTTAAATATTGATAAATAAAGGGTTCCAGCTTATTTAATGATAATTAGATAGATGTTATTCTTGTCTCATTTATTTGCCGATACAAAACTTGGAAAAAATATAATCCAATCTATCTTCATTGGTAACTTCACCGGTTATTTCGCCGAGGAAATGCAGGCATCTGTTGATATCGATCGAGAGAAGATCGCCGGTTATTTTTTTATCAATTCCAGCCTGAATTTCCCGTAAGCTTTTCGAAATTTCAGTTAATGCTGCATAATGGCGTGCATTAGTAATTACGAGATTTTCATTGTTGATCGAATCTCCACCTGCCATCTGGAACAAAGTGTTTTTTAATTCTTCAATTCCCGTTGCGTCTCTGGCAGATATTAAAATTTGTGCGGGAAAATCATCACGAATATTTTTATTGAAAATATCGGCTTTGTTTCCAACTAAAATTACATTCCGATTCTGTTGTTTTATTTCTTTTGTGATTTCTTCAAGTGCCGCAGTTGTCATTTCATTCGCATCAAATAAATAAAGTACGATATCGGCTTGTTTTATTTTTGATTTACTTTTTTCAACACCCATATTTTCAATTATATCTGTTGAATGTTCGCGAATACCTGCTGTATCTATCAGCCTGAAAAGTATTCCATTTAAGTTGATAACTTCTTCAATCGTATCCCGCGTGGTGCCTGCAATATCACTGACAATGGCGCGGTTCTCATTTAATAAAGTATTGAGTAAGGTAGATTTGCCGGCATTTGGTTTGCCTACAATCGCAACACTTACACCATTCTTAATTACATTTCCGAGTTTAAAAGACTCCAGTAATTTGTTTACAGTTGCCGAAATATTTTCGATAAGTAAAGAGAACTGCAGCCTGTCTGCAAATTCTACATCTTCTTCGCTAAAATCCAGTTCAAGCTCGATAAGAGAAGAAAATTTTATCAATTCTTCGCGCAAAGTATGAAGCACATTAGAAAACCCGCCACGCATATTTTTCAAAGCAGCATTTTGAGCGGCTTTGGTATTGCTGGCTATTAAATCACCGACCGCTTCTGCCCTTGTCAGATCTAATTTTTTATTTAAAAAAGCCCGTTGAGTAAATTCACCTGCCTTTGCCAATCTGGCACCATTTCGAATTAACGCATCAAGGACCTGCTGCTGCACGTAAGGAGAACCATGGCAACTGATTTCGATAACATCTTCACCGGTATAGGAAGCAGGTTTTTTAAACAAAGAAATCACTACTTCATCCAGTACGTTTTCACCATCTTTCAAATAACCTACATGAAGCGTATTTGCGGGTTGACTTTTTAAATTTTTTGAAGGAAAAATTTTTTGAATAATATCAAACGCGTGATTTCCACTCAACCTCAAAACTCCAATTGCTCCAATACCGGGTGGTGTAGCAATGGCGGCAATCGTATCGTTCCAACCAGATAATTTACTTTGCATTTTGTAAAGATAAGTTGCATTGATTTATACTTTTTTCTACAATTTTATGCTAATCACGAATCTTAATTATTTGTTCTTTTACCGGCTTATAGAAGACGTTTTTCAATTCACGATTCTATTTAATGAATTTCATTACTCATTTGGATTTTGTAGCGTTACCGGCTGCACTCTATATGCATTTACATACCGTCCGTTTTGCTGTGCAGGTATCCATTTTGGTCCCTTCCTGATAGCGTTTACGGCAATCTCTGCAAGTTTTGTCCCTTTCATCGTTGTTGCGTGCACATCGCTTACTGCTCCTGTCTTATCCACAATAAATTTTACCACACACGTTCCAAAGTCTGCATCTGAAAAATCTTCAAGTTGCGAAAGGATTGCTTTTTTTATATAGCGTTGCCAACCATCTGCCCCTCCGGGAAAAGATGCTTCAATCTCTACTGCAATAAAAGTTGAATCTTCTGTGTTACGCTTTGTTACAGGTGCCGCAGCGATACCGGTACCTGCTACTTCTACCGGTGGATTTATGATACCAGGCGCTTTTGGCCCTTCCACTGTATGGTCGTCAATTCGGGCATTTTCAATTTGTTTTACGTCTTGTGGCGGATCCAAAACCAATGGATCTTTTACAATTCGGGGAGTGGTAACTTTAAGGGCTGCGGTAGGTGCAACAGCTGGTAATTTAGGTAGCACTTTTGGTTCTTTATCAGCAATCTTTTGCAAAGTTCTGGGAGTAGAAACTACCGGAGCAACCGTTTCATTTTTTGAAAAATTATTGACGACAGCAGAACCAATTAAAAGAAGTACTACGAGTGCCAGCATAAAAAGAAGAGCGGTTGCGATTCGCTTGTTATATGTTTTTCGCAAATCATAAGCACCGTACAACTTATTTTTCCCGTCAAAGAGAATTTCAAGAAGACTTGATTGTAAAATTTGTTTTGTTTCCATAACGTATTTTTTTATTTAGATACGATAATGAAAGAATTTCCATAAAAAATTTTTGTCAGCAAACTAACAATCAGCGTTAGTTGTTTGTCTATTTGCTTTATAAAATTAATTACTTGCTTGTTCAGCAAATATTTCAAACAAAAAAGGAGATACTTTTCAGTATCTCCTTTTTATAAGTTAATTAAATCATTTTATCGAAACAGGGACTTTCAGGTTTTCCCATTCAAGAGCAAATCCATTTTTGTCAATCACATATTTCATTCTTTCGTTAAAAGTAGCAGACTTTTGAGGTTTTACAGTCACCCGCAATACGTCGTTTGCCGGATCTTCCGTGGTGCTGCCATCCATTTTTATCCCCCATTGCCCTGTCTTTGAATTAAATATAAACACCCATTCCTTTTCACCGGGAATTGCATACAAACTGTATTTTCCTGCCGGCAGATTTTTGCCTTCAACTTTAATGTCTTTGTCTGTTTCAAATAAAGTTGCTTCGTTTGCACCTGCTCTCCACACTTTATCGTACGGCACCAGTCCTCCCCATATTTTTCTTCCTTTCACAGCAGGGCTGCTGTAATTAATGGTAATATTTGCTCCCTTTACTTTCCCTTGTGCTATTTCAGGCGGGCTCGGCCTTTTTGATTTATCTGCTTGCGCAAAAATTAATGAAGTCATGAGCATTGCCACAAATGTCAGTAAAAGACCTTTGCGGATTTGAAGCTTTTTCATTTTTAAGAGGTTTAAATGTGTGAGTAATT
>JAICYZ010000154.1 GCA_025933935.1 Chitinophagaceae bacterium | reverse complement strand
TCCTGAAAGGATTGGCGAACCATCCGTTTTTAAACACGTTGTTTATATTATCAAAGAAAACAGGACCTACGACCAGATTTTGGGTGATATGAAGGAAGGCAATGGCGACTCGTCTTTATGTATTTATGGAAATAATGTAACACCCAATGAACATAAGCTGGCAAAGGAATATTTGCTTTTGGATAATTATTATGCGTCCGGAAAATCTTCTGCCGAAGGTCATTCCTGGACAGATGCAGCCATTGTTACCGATTATATTGAGAAAAACGTAAGAGCGTGGTTTCGCAGTTATCCTCATGTATTGGCCGATGCGTTGGTATATAATAAAAAAGGGTTTATCTGGAACAACGCATTGGATCATGGAAAGACGGTTAAAATATATGGAGAAGCCTGTACTCCTGTGTTTAGCAGGGATTTGAACTGGACAAAAAATTATCAATCCTACCTCGATGGCAAAAAGATTGAGTTTACCAATACCAGCACCATTTCGCGTGTAAGGCCTGTCATGTCGATGGATTATCCTTGCTATGATGGCCATATTTTCCCGGATCAGCTTCGTGCAGACGCATTTATAAAGGATTTGAACCGGGTTGAAAATGAGCCGGGCGATCAATTGCCACAATTAATGATCCTTGCTCTGCCGCTGGATCATACATCCGGCATGAGAGAAGGTTTTCCAACACCGAGGGCGATGGTGGCCGATAATGATCTGGCGCTCGGGCGAATCATTGAAGCACTTACCAAAAGCCGTTTTTGGGATTCAACAGCGGTATTTATTACAGAAGATGATTCGCAGGATGGGTGGGATCATGTATCGGCTTATCGTACCACCGGATTTATCATCAGTCCTTATTCGCATTTGCAAAAAACGGTACATACCAATTATAATCAAACATGTGTGGTGCGTACCATCGAACAAATACTGGGCATCCCCCCGATGAATGTGATGGATGCGACCGCCTTGCCGATGTTTGATTGTTTTGCTGATAAACCAAACCAGCAAACCTATTCTTTTGTAAAAAATAATATCCCCTTAAACGAAATGAATAAAAGTGCCACCTCATTAACGGGCAAAGCAAAGAAGTTTACCGTGCTATCATCGTTGCCTGAATTTGATCATATTGATGGTGGAAATGATGATCTTTTGAACAGGATATTGTGGTTTGCATCCAAAGGAAATACGCCCTATCCAAAACACATGACTGTTTCTAAAAAAGAGAGAAATGATTAGAGATGATGGTTTGGTGCTCTGAAAAAGTTTGTAGTTCGGCCCTATTTGAACATTGAAAATTGAAAATTGAACATTGAAAATTGATTATCTTTTTCGTTCAAACTTTTGAAACTTCAACTCTACCCCCCATCGTTCAGGTCGCCAAAAGACAAGCGCCCTGCCCGTGTTTCAACCTTCAACATCGAACAGTTTCTGAGACAAGAACACAGGCAAAATCCGCGATTCACCCCATTCACCCATTCACACTTCACCTATTCACCCATTCACCATTCACCCATTCACAATTCACCATTCACCCCACACTCTGTAACATTCCCGTCATATTTACCTCCCCGATTAAACTTTCATCCTCTTTTTGTGTTTCTGTTCAGGAACAAACGCCGGGCACTCCGGTTTCGATCCAATCGCTGCAACTGCATTGATAAAAAAGAAGATATTTATGACGAACGTTTACCGGTTCATTTTCCTTGCCACCTTAGTTCTGTGCCTTTCTGTAAGAGGTGAAGCGCAGGATTCCACCAAAAATAGCGCAACTGACCACTCGTATTTTGAAGCAGGAATCGATTACCTGAGCAACAATGTTTACCTCGGCAGACACGATTCGCTCCGCATTCCTTACCTCACACCGACTATCAGTTATTATAATAAGACAGGATTTTATGCAACCGGTTCGCTTTCTTACCTTGCCAGCCGGGCAAACAGCGAGGTAGACCTGTTGGCATTAGGCGCAGGATATAGCTATGTGAAAAATAAGTTTTCCGCCGACTTATCGCTTGAAAAGGATTTTTACAACAGTGCCAGTAAGAATGTAAGAGCAGAAACAAAAGGAAGCCTCAACGCTACCGTGTCGTACGATCCTGGTTTTATCAAACCTGTACTGCAAGGAGGAATGGTATTCAACATAAAAAACGATTATTACGCCGGCTTCGGACTGAGCCATGCTTTCTATTTCGACGATGACAACTTTCAGATCGATCCTTCTTTTCTGATCAATGCAAGTACCCAGAATTATTACAACGCTTATTATTCCAAAAGGAAATATAAAGTAAAACGCAAAAATGGAACAGTAGCCCTTACCTCCACCAGGGCATATTTACCCAATACGTCGCAATTTAAAATAATGGACTATGAACTGAGTGTACCGGTCGAATATGCCCTCGGTAATTTCATATTTAATTTTACGCCAGCAGAGTCCATACCCGTAAACCCAAATGTAGCAGTGGTGACGGTAACGCCTCCCTCAGGCAATGCCGTAACCAAAACCAAAACAGAAAAACTAAGCAGTATTTTTTACTGGTCTGCAGGATTTACTTATACCTTTTAAAACCATTTACCGGCCCATGTATAAAGTAGAAACTATTCAGTTACAATTCTTTTTAAAATACATTTTATTGTCATTTTTCTGATAACTATTAAACCTCCCAACGAATTTCCACTCTCATTCTCATAACTATTTATTAATAACTAAAAAACAAAAAAATGAAAAAGGTAATTTTAACCTTGACGATTGCACTGCTTACTGCCGGTGCATTTGCCCAAACAACCACTCCTGCTAAGGCCGTCACTACCGACGAACACAAAGACATGAAAGATCTGCGCAAAGATGTAAGAGATGAGCGTCATGACAAAAAGTTGAGAACTTATGAAGCGACCCATCACGACAAAGCAGAGGCGAAAGTTGAAACCAAAGACATTAAAGCCGATAAAAAAGACATGGCCGTAGATGTAAAGGACCTGAAACAGGATGGTGTAAAGCATCCGCTGAAACGCGCTGCCAGGCAAATACACCGTCAGAATATAAAGCACAAAGGATAGAATTTGTTTGTTTGCTGTAGGTTTGTATGATTGTTTGGAGAAGGTTGCCGAAAAAAGGTAACCTTCTTTTTTTTGACTGCTGCTATCGTGTCTTCAGGAACTACATTCTTAGTACTTTAAAACATTGCTACGAAAATCCCTTTAAAACTTCTTATAAAATAAAAAACTTCTTGAAAAGGGGGTATCCCGCAATGACGAACCGGTAAAAGACAACGTTACCACGCTGCCATTTAAAAACACGTCTGCTACTTTAGCCACGATCTTTTGATTTATTTAGTTTATGTTACATATAGTCCTATTGCCTGAACGCCTCATACCTGAACCTGACCCGGTGCTATACCCGTGCGCTAATAACGCATGGGTACAGCAGTTTATTGCTGGTAGGTATAAGGAGGGACACTGTTGGGCATATGGATCGTGGTGATTAGGTGTTTCGAGAAAAATAATGGAAGGATTTTTTCTGCTGAAGATTGTTCCGGAGCAGTGACAGTGATTTATATTACTCCTTGTTATATCCTTTACTGCCCTAACAGAGCACTTAGAATATTGAGTGTGGAGGCATAAATGAAGCTATAGTAGCACTCGTGCACTGAAAAGCTGCGCGAGAGCGGGGAAAAATATGGAAGTACACAGACATCCACATCATATAATGCACAAAAAAAGAAGGAATGAATACCTGCCGAATTCTCGTGATATTTTATGCTGTGTTCTTAGACTGCTGCATCGATTGTGAGATAATCTATCTAATAAATCGGAAAAAATAGGAAAATGCGTGGCTTTCATGTAATATTGTAGGAGCAGCAAGTCTGGCAGGCTTAACATTAAGTTGCTATCACAGGAATGGACAATAAAGACCAGCAAATAAAAGAGCTGACAGAGCAGAAAGATGACCTGGAAAATTATTTCAGAAATACGATCATCCCCCAGTTATTTATTGATGCCAATTTAATATTGCGCAAATTTACACCTCCCGCAATGAAGCAGTTCAAGCTGACTATGGATGACGTGGGTAAATCAATTCATGATGTTGCAAATAATTTTCGTTTTCCTTCTATTATTGAAAATATTAACGAGGTAATTGAAACAAATGAAATTCTTGAAAAGGAAATCCAAACAACCGATTTGAGATGGTATCAAATGAATATTTTACCTTACGTGAGGCTGGCAGATAATAAAATTAATGGAGTAATCATCACTTTTGTAGAAATTACCTTGCGAATAAAAGATTTAAAAGAGCAGGAATCATTAATTGCTGATCATGAAACCTTATTAGACACCATTTCACATGACATAAAAAATCCACTTACCGGCCTGCTGTTAACCATTGACATATTAAACAATGGAATTGCTGGAAATCGAAAAGAATTTACCTCTCTATTAAAAATTGCTAAAAACGCAGTAAAGAAAATACAAAGTGTTATTAATGAATTGACTGAAGCCCGGAAGGACGAGCATAAATATAAATCTGTTGATGAATTATTGAATTTTGAAAATATCCTGGAAGATGTGCGCCTTACACTCCTGGATAATATTAAAGAATCCCATGCAACGATTAGAAGTGAATTGAACGTTTCAGAAATAAGTTTTTCCCGAAGAAAATTAAGAAGTATCATTTACAACCTGATAAACAATGCTATAAAATTTAAATCGCCTGAACGTAAACCAGAAATTTTTATCACCACAACAAGGCGGAAGCATTTTATAATTCTTTCTGTAAAAGACAATGGTATTGGCATTGATGATACCAGGCAGAAAGAAATATTTTCAAAATATTACCGGATAGACAACAGCATTGAAGGTTCCGGTATTGGGCTGCATTTGGTAAAGGAACTTGTAACTAATGCAGGCGGAAAGATTTTAATTGAAAGCCAGTTAAATAAGGGAACAGAATTCAAAATCTATTTAAAAGAGAAATAACCGGCCTGTTTTGAGTTGTTTGCAGCCCACGACTAATTTTTATTTCTTTTTGTACTTTAGTTTTTAGCCGGTCAAAGGGGAACAGATATGCAATGGTAAGAGGCGTTGGCGGATCTGTTTCATTACGTAAATCATATTATGCTTTTCTGCTTTGCTTGCTAGGGGATATTTACGTTACTAAAATGAAGGCCACACATACAAGGCCTTTTCCTTTTCTGCGGTATTTGGATCTTTAGAAATTTTACATTCGTGGTAAACCGCGGCATCTGCAATTTCCAGGTTCTTCAATTGCCCGACGAGCCCTTCAGCGAATTTACTTTTTACAAAATATTCAAGTACAAAGCCATATTTGCAATTCTCGTAATAGGGTTCGTAAATATTCAATTGCCCTTCGGGTAATAAATCTTTGTAAATTCTGAGGTCAGTTGCGGGGTCATTGATGAATGCAAAAACCTTTCTTTCATTGGCGCCGGAATCCGTGAGCCGCCCTGCCTGTAAAACCGAATATCCGCCAACCAATTGTGACTTAATAGATTCCTGGGGAACGCGGAAGGAACGCTTTTCTTTGGCGAAAACAAATTGAACTTCCTCACGGGCAAAGCGGTGTTGGGCAATATACCTGAAGGCACCATTGTAATGGGATTGTTGAAGGATAACATCTGCGTCGCTATTGGAGGACCTGGTATATTCGTTCCACCGTTTCATGAACGGTTCAGGGGAAAGGATTGTATCAAATATGATAAATTGCACTTTTGTATCGGGTGTCATTGTTACAAGGTAATCTTTATAATCCATTCGGCACGCGGTGCTCTCTTCACCGACCGTTTATTTGCCGAAGAGTACCAACGACATTGCCCTTATCGGGATTTTTTTGCGTGTAAAACGGCTAAAAATTTAATTAGGAAAACAAGATATTTCTTTATTTGCTGAGCCGGGATTCACCACGAATGTTATTTCAATTAAAAGGAAATTCACGAAAAATGTCGTGGATTTTCAATTTTTGAGAGGCACCGGGAATAGTACTTTTGAAGTTGACTTAAAAAAACGATGTAAAAACCGTGCGGAAAAAAATTCCATAGCACATGTATTGCCAGCCTTTGAGTAAGTCTCAAAAAACGTGAAGTTCAGACTCCTTTGCACAAGTCAATGATGAGCTTTTTGTGCATATCTGTAATTTTAGTTCTTTAACCGGTTTACGGTTCTGCAATCATCAAACAAAAAATTAAATTTGACGAACAATAGTTAAAACGTATGAGCAAAATAATCTTCGACAGCGGAATATCACTTGATGGCTTTTTTGCAGGCGACAACAGAAGTCCGGCTAATCCAATGGGTGGCGTTTCAGCCAAAATACACCAGTGGATGTTTAAACAAAAAGCATTTTGGAAACACATCAAAATGGAAGGCGGTGAAGAATATGGCGCAGACAGCAAAATAATAGATGATGTGTTTGCAAGAACAGGCGCTTACATTATGGGAAAACGAATGTTTGAAGAAGGTGAAGCCGTTTGGGCAGAAGATTTATACGAAGCAGATGTTTATGTGCTGACACACGAAAAAAGGGAACCGTGGATTCAAAATGGAACAACAACTTTTTATTTCATCAATGACGGAATAGAAAGTGCCTTAGAAAAAGCAAGACATTCAGCCAGGGGAAAAGACATACGAATACAAGGGGGTGCCAATACGATTCGACAATTTCTGAATGCAGGGCTTGTGGACGAATTTTTCATTCATATAGCACCCGTTTTTTTAGGAAGTGGTATCCGGCTCTTTGATGGGATTGACAAAGACAAATATGATATTCAAATTGTGGAGGTAATACCATCAAAATTGACAACACATTTAAGATACAAACTGACCAAGAAATGAAAACAACGAAGCGGTAACAAAAGGTTTGGCAAATAGATTTTTGAAGGGAAATCAATCGGCTATCCCGGAGGTGCAGAAGTCAGCAGACGAATAAATATCGCTTTTAGTATTTACCTTCGGATTCGGTTTTACATCCGGATTGGCTATCGGAAGGCAGATGGTTTGGCGGAAAGTACACTTCATCCTTGCTTCCTATCTTGACATGACATCTTTTGGGCAGGATAAAAATTTTTCCACGAACAATATGGGGATTAAAATGATTTTAGTACTTATTGCGATAACTGCATGGGTAGGCATTTTGTTTGGTTTATTTTTATTTCCAAAAGGAAGTTACAAGAGTAGAATTTGCAAACTATTCCGATAGCGTTCATTCGCTAAAAAGCGAGCTGAAAATGAATTTGGTTACAAATCAATTTATCCTGGGTGTACGGTGACACATGGCATGGATATTTACAATTCTGTAATGGATGATTATTTGGAGAAAATAAATGGAAGAAATTGGAGGGCAAGAGAATGAGTGACAGTTGACTCTATGATGAATTCGGATAACAATATTCAATATTTTTTTCGTTGAACCTTCAACCTTCGACCTCCTCTATATACTCAACAATAAATAAAGCCCCGCGGCAATAGCTGCACCCACAAGCGGCCCGGATATTGGAATCCATGCATATTTCCAATCCGTCTTGTTTTTACCTTTAATAGGAAGGATAGAATGCATGATTCGTGGGCCCAGATCGCGGGCGGGATTGATGGCATATCCGGTAGTGCCACCAAGAGACAGTCCGATTGCCCAAACAATAAAAGTAACGGGAATAGCGCCGATGGAACCTAAACCAACCGGTGTTTTTTCTTTACCCAATTCTCCGTTGGTAATATAAAAAACGGCTAACAGCAAAACGAAAGTTCCTAGCGCCTCACTTATCAGGTTAAGCCTTGTGTTTTTAATAGCCGGAATTGTATAAAATGACGCAGCTTTTAATACCGGCTCATCTGTGGCAGTAAAGTGATCTTTATACATCAGCCACACAAGCGAAGTGCCGGTCATCGCACCAATTAGCTGGGCAATAATAAAGCCGGGAACCTGCGACCACGGAAATTTTCCTGCAATAGCCAAACCCAGTGTTACTGCAGGATTTAGATGAGCGCCACTGTAAGGGCCGGCGATAACTACTCCTGCAAAAACCGCCAATGCCCATCCCGTGGTGATTACCATCCAGCCGCTGCCATTTCCTTTCGTGCCTTTCAGTACTACATTTGCTACCACGCCATTTCCAAGAAGAATTAATATCGTTGTGCCAATTAGTTCGGCAATAAACGGAGTCATATAAATTGATTTATTTTTTCAGGGATAAAAATGATTTTACTATTTGGAAGGATTTTCAGTTTCAGACCATGCATTCACCGCTTTGATTGCCCTGTACCAACCTTTTATGAGATCTTCCTTATGATCCTCAGCAGGTTGAAAACGCCTGTTGATCTTCCATTGCTTTTGAATCTCTTCCACATTTTCCCAAAAACCAACAGCAAGGCCGGCAAGATAAGCAGCTCCAATTGCAGTCACTTCTGTTACTTCCGGGCGCACCACATCTGCTTTTAAGATATCTGCCTGGAATTGTAAGAGAAGATTATTTTGTGTAGCTCCGCCATCTACCCGTAATTCCTTTATTTGAATTCGTGAATCAGATTCCATTGCCTTCAGCACTTCCATCACCTGGAAAGCAATGCTTTCAAGAGCAGCTCTGCAAAAGTGATTTCTATTGGTTCCCCGGGTAATGCCGAAAATTGTTCCGCGCGCATATTGGTTCCAATAGGGCGCTCCAAGTCCGGCAAAAGCGGGAACCATATAAACCCCTGCGGAGTCAGGAACGTTTGAAGCCAGTTCTTCAATTTGTGGTGCGGTTTCAATAATTTTTAGCTCGTCTCTCAACCATTGCACAACTGCGCCTGCAATAAAAATACTTCCCTCCAAAGCGTATTGAACTTTATCGCCAATTTTCCACGCGACGGTTGTAATAAGGTTGTTTTTAGACAAGATCGGTTTATCGCCTATATTCATCAACATAAAACATCCGGTACCGTAAGTATTTTTTACCATGCCAGGTTTTATACAAACATGGCCGAACAAAGCTGCCTGCTGATCTCCGGCGATTCCCGCAATCGGTACCTTTGTTCCTAATAATTTTCCGGATGTTTCTCCATACTTTTCACTGGAAGATCTTACTTCAGGAAGCATTGATTCGGGGATTTCAAACAAATCTAATAATTCCTTATCCCACGAAAGCGTATTGATATTAAAAATCATTGTTCGTGAAGCATTGGTAATATCAGTGATGTGCAACCTGCCTTCCGTTAAATTCCAGATCAGCCATGAATCAATTGTCCCAAATGCTAATTTCCCCTGTTGCGCTTTTTCCTTTGCGCCGGCAACGTTCTTCAATATCCATTGAATCTTTGTTGCTGAAAAATAGGCGTCGAGAACCAACCCGGTTTTTTCACGGATGATTGAATCCAGCTTTTTTTCTTTTAGCTCATCACATTGTTCTGCAGTGCGCCTGTCCTG
>JAICYZ010000066.1 GCA_025933935.1 Chitinophagaceae bacterium | reverse complement strand
CGAAGCCGGCAAAATAATGGTTGATCTAGATCAAAGATTTTATGCCTTTTTTCTGCTATTTAATTTAATAGATTTGTAGTTGTAAATTCAAAGTGCTGATAATAACCAAGTTTATATATTATTTTTAATTTTACTGAGATCGTTTTATCAATAATTGCTCAAATTGGAGGTCAACGAATAAAATACTACAATGTTTTATAATCCGTTATAGGCGGAATTCAATCCCTAAACTTGAATCCGATCACTATGACGAACCTCTCTTGTAAAGTTGAAAAACATCGGGAAAATAGCTCCGAACGGAGACATTTTCCTGCTACCTTCAGCTTTTTAATAATTTTATGTGGGCTGCTTTCTGCACTCACAACATTTTCATCACCAAATCATGAGAAAGCTCCTTACGCATTAACGGTAAATGGTACTCCTACATCGAGTTGTGTGGGAGGAAGTACGGGTACAATAACCGCATCAGCAAGTGGCGGAACTGGATCGTTCTGGTACCAATACAGGTTAAACTCAGGAAGCTACCAATCCAGTACTTTGTTTACTGGATTATCTGCAGGCACTTATACGCTCACAGTAAAAGACTCCTGGACTGGCCTTACTTCTTCAAAATCAGTCACTGTAAGTGAAGATGCTGCATCAACAGGAGATGAAACGCTTGCCGGAACTAATTCCTGGATAGGTCATATGTATGAAGGAATTAATTTTAATACTTATATAGGCACTTTTACCGAAACCGAGTCTTTTGATGAAACCTTCGGAGGAAATACAACCTGTTACCCGGTCACTTCCAGTTCAGGAAGCAGTTCAATTTACACCGAAACGTTTTCTGCCAGGTTTAGAATGAATTCTACAAAAAACGGTCTTTACACGTTCGATTTAGGTTCTGATGATGGCAGCCGTTTATACGTAGACGGAACATTAGTATATAATAACTGGAATGATCATGCTTTCGCTTCCACAGCAGGAGTATTAATGAACCTTTCGGGAAGCAGTTCACTGGCTTATGAATATTATGAAAACAGCGGCGCAAATGAAGTGGTGTTTCGAAATCCAAAAGTTATTTTGGCAAATACTTTAAGTGCAAATATTTCGCAGACAATTTGTAGCGGTGGCGTATCATCTACTATAAGTGGCGATAATTTTGGTGTACTGCCGTCCGGGTTATCAAACGGAATGTATCAATGGAGTTATAGTACAACTCCTGGTGGGGCAACCACGAATATCGCAGGAGCTACAGCAGCGACTTATAAACCCGATCTTACAAAGGCTCCCTTTAATACAGCCGGTACTTACTATGTTTACCGCAGTGCATCTGTTACTAGTAGCAATAATATTGGTTTCGCATCTTATACTGCCACCAATCTATCCAACGCAGCTACAATAACCATAAGTTCTATCGGTGCAGCCACAGCAGGGGTAACAGCTCAGCCAACATGTGCTACATCAACCGGCACAATTGCCGTTACGGCGCCTACAGGTGGCGGAATATCATACAGTATTGATGGAGTTAGCTATTCGAATACCACAGGCAACTTTTCTGGAGTAATCGCCGGCACTTATACCGTCACAGCAAAAAACACCAATGGATGTATTTCTTCCGGGACAAATGTTACGGTAAATTTACAACCACAAAGTATCGGTAATAATCAATTGGATTACACAAATGGTCTTCACGGTACAATTTGTCAAACCCCGGCTGAAAATGCGACTGCTACATTTTCAGCACCTACCGGAACAGTATTTACAACGGTGAATTTTTCAAGTTATGGTACTCCTAACGGAACATGTAATTCATTTTCTGTAAATGCGTCCTGCAACGCTATCACAAGCCAATCGGTAACAGAAGGATACTTGCTTGGAAGTAATTCAGCCTCCATTGCAGCAACTAATGGTGTTTTCACTGATCCATGTGTTGGCACTGTAAAAAAACTATATATCCAGGCCACATATACACAGCCAATATGCAGTGGCACATCCCCCGGAACAATTACCGGAACCAAGCCCACCGGTGGAACAGGAACTTACACTTACTATTGGGAGCAGAGTACGACCAGTTCATCTTCCGGTTTTTCTGCTGCTACAGGCGTAAACAATACGATAGATTATACACCTGGCAACCTGACACAAACTACATGGTATCGTAGGACAGTTACATCGGGATGTGTCAGTACTTCACCTGTTATTCAGGTTTCTGTTGTTGCAATGCCAGCTACACCAACTATCGCTGTAAGTGGCTCAACTACGATTTGTGCCGGAGGAAGTACCACTTTAACTTCTAGTGCCGGAACAAGTTATTTATGGTCAACAGGCGCAACGACAGCAAGTATTAATGTTACTACAGCAGGAAATTATAATGTAAAAGTAACCAATGCCAATGGGTGTCAAAGCACATCTTCAGTGGCAACAGTGGTTACAGTAAATTCTTTACCTGCTACACCAACTATTACCGCCGGCGGTCCTATCACATTTTGTGCGGGCGGAAATGTAACCTTAACATCAAGCGCCGGAACAGCTTATTTGTGGTCAACCGGTGCAACAACAGCGAGTATCAATGTTACTACTTCAGGAAATTATAGTGTAAAAGTAACGAACGCAAGTGGGTGTCAAAGCACATCGTCAGCTGCAACAGTGACTACAGTGAATTCTTTACCTGCTACACCAACTATTACCCCCGGCGGTTCTACAACTTTTTGCGCAGGAGGAAATGTAACGCTGACTTCAAGTGCCGGTACAAGTTATTTATGGTCAACGGGAGCAACAACTCAAAGTATCAGTGCAACAACATCCGGCAGTTATACGGTAAAAGTAACCAATGCAAGTGGCTGCCAAAGCGCATCATCCGTAGCAACTGTAGTAACGGTTAATTCATTACCTGCAACACCAACTATTTCCGCTGGCGGTTCCACCGCTTTCTGTTCCGGCGGAAGCGTAAGTTTAACTTCAAGCGCCGGAAGTGCTTATTTATGGTCAACCGGAGCAACGACACAAAGTATCAGTGTGACAACTTCCGGAAGTTATACGGTAAAAGTAACTAATGCAAGCGGCTGCCAAAGTGCCTCATCAGCTGCAACTGTAGTAACCGTCAATCCACTTCCTTCAGCTACTATTTCTTACTCAGGTTCGCCTTATTGTTCCAGTTCAGGAACAGCATCGCCGGTCATGAGCGGTACAAGCGGTGGCGCTTTCACATCGGACGCCGGACTTAAAATTGATGCGGTTACAGGAGTGGTTACTTTATCGACAAGTACTGTAGGAAATCATACAGTTACCTATACGATTGCGGCCGCCGGAGGTTGCGCTGCTATTGTCACTACAACGACGATTACGATTACCCAACAACCTTCCGCATCAGGGTTTTATCCTTCAAGCCCGTATTGCTCAAATATCGGAACGTTAACGCCCAGCGGTTCGCAAACCGGGTTAATGGGAACCCTTTCTTCAGATGCTGGTCTATCTATAAATTCTTCTACCGGCGTCATTAATGTGACGGCAAGTACTGCGGGGTTACATACTGTTACATATTCTGTCCCGGCATTTGGTGGTTGCACGGCGTATTTAACATCCGCGGATATTACCATTTCTTCAGCTCCTAATGCTACGATAACATATACAGGTAGTCCCTATTGCTCGGCTGCAAGCACCGCGCATGTAACTAAAGCGGGAACCGGAACGGGCACTTTTAGTTCAACTGCGGGATTAATTATTGATGCCAACTCCGGTGCAGTTGATTTGAATGCAAGTACGCCCGGCACGTATACCGTAACATATACGGTATCTGCATCCAGCGGATGCGCAGTTTACAAACCGACAGCATCCATTACCATTACTCCAAAAGTACAACTACCGGTTTTTGCTTTAGGAGCTATATCAACAAGATGCCAGGGGGCCGGAACAGTAACTTATTCTGCAACCGCTAATAATTCAACTGGTATTACATATACTCTTGATGCAGTAAGTCTTGCTGCAGGAAATACGATTAATTCATCAACAGGAACAGTAAGTTACAAGGCTACCTGGAGCGGAACTTCAACCATTACTGCTACTGCAGCCGGTTGCAGCCCCTTGACTGCCACACATGTTGTTACTGTAGCGGCTACTCCGTTGCTTTCTACCACCAGTCCGACCGTATGTGTGGGTGGTAGTGGAACAATTACAGCAATTGGAAGTGGAGGAGGGGCAGTGTCGTACACTTATAGTCTAAATGGCGGCGCTTACCAATCAAGCGGCGTATTTAGCAATCTTGCCCTCGGAACGTATAATATTATGGTCCAAAGTTCTGCCGGTTGTACGGCATCCACTTCTGTAACGGTAAGCACTTATCCAAGTTCTACAGATGATCAGAATACATATGGAATTAACTCCTGGATAGGACACATGTATAATGGAAAATCATTCAATAATTATATTGGATATTTTAGCGAAGCCGAGCAATTTAATGAAGGTTTTACCGGTGATGCTACTTGTTTTCCGGTTTCTTCAAGTTCCGGCACAAGTTCAATTTATACCGAACAATTTTCAGTGCATTTCAAAATGAATTCAACCAAAAAAGGATTATATGTAGTGGATCTCGGTTCGGATGATGGAAGCAAACTGACTATTGATGGAAACGTTGTTTATAATAATTGGACCGACCAGGCTTTTACTACAAAACCGCGGGTGTTAATAAATCTTACAGGTTCAAGTTTATTAAATTATGATTATTATGAAAATGGAGGAGCAAATAACGTTATTTTTCAAAATCTCACTTTGGTTTTAGCAAATACATTAAGCACAAATATAAGCCAGGGAATTTGCCAGGGAAATAGCGGAACAGCGATTGGTGGTGATACTTTTGGAACATTGCCATCGGGGCTTTCCAACGCGCAATATCAATGGACATACAGCCTTTCGGCCAGTGGACCAAGAACGAATATTGCAGGAGCAACTTCCGCAAGTCTAACTCCTGATCCTTCTGTTGCTCCTTTCAATAATGCCGGCACGTATTATATTTATCGCAATGCCATGGTGACCAGCACCAATAATACCGGCGTAAATCCTTATGTCGCTTCCAATGAATCTAATGGCGCAATAATAACAATTACCGCAATTCCTGGTGCTTCAATTTCCTATGCCGATGCTCCATTTTGTAATTCCATTTCAACAGCCGAATCAGTAACGGTCACTGGAACTACCGGTGGACAATTTACGGCAACAAGCGGCCTGACGGTTGATGCTGCAACAGGAGCTATCGTTCCAAGTGTAAATCCTATTGGCAATTACACAGTTACTTACACAGTCCCTGCAGCGGGAGGCTGTTCGTCTTTTACTACTACGGCGGATGTGTATATCGGTGCTCCCGGTGCGTGGTCAGGCCATGTAAATACCGATTGGAACAATGCGGGGAATTGGTTATGCGGACAAATTCCAAGTTCAGCTACTGATGCGATTATTCCGAAATACGTAAGCAATTTTCCAACGGTTATTTCTAATACTGCAGAAGCTAAAGACGTAATTATCAGAAGCGGCGCTTCTTTGATAATTGTTGGGACAATTAAAGTCGCCGGTGCTATTTCAAATTCAGGAAGCCTGGATGTGACACAAGGAACTTTGGAAATGAATGGTTCTGCTGCGCAAACGATAGCAGGCAGCATGTTTGTCGGTAAAGCGATTAAAAATCTCACAGTGAGCAATACGAGTGTTTCAGGTCTTTCAATCTCATCCACTGCGAATGATACTTTGAAAATTTCGGGCGTTTTATCTTTCGGTAATGCAAACAGCAAATTATTTACCGGTAATAATATCACGCTTGTTTCTAATAATGCAGGTACCGCCAGCGTGGGTATTTTAGGAACAGGAAATTCCATAAATGGTAATGTGACCGTGGAGCGTTTTATCAATACAGGAACAGCAAGCGGGCAGCATGCGAAATCATGGCAATTCTTAGCTACGCCGGCAACAGGTCAATCAGTTAAACAAACCTGGATGGAAAATGGAATCGCTACCAGCAAGTATGGCACCCAGATAACCGGCGCCGGAGGTGTCGCGGCAGGTTTTGATGCTTATACTGCAACTCCTTCAATCAAATATTATAACTCACAAACTGATAGTTGGATTGGTATTTCAAATACAAATAATGCCATTTATGGACAAACCGGTTATATGGTATTTGTTAGGGGAGACAGAACCGTTACCGCATATAACCAAGCTGCCAATTCAACGACCTTACGAACAACCGGTACGCTGCTCACAGGAAATATATTACCAATTACAGTCAGTCCTGGTAAATTTCAATCTGTAGGAAACCCATATGCGGCTCCCGTTGATTTTACTTTAATTACTAAAGATGCCGGTATAGATAACCAGTTTTATGTGTGGGATCCTTATCTGTCCGGGGCTAATGGATTGGGCGGATATCAAACTTTGAGTGCCGCCAATAACTGGCAACCAGTCCCCGGGGGAACAACATCATATCCTTCGGGAGTTCCATGTACAATCATTCAATCAGGACAAGCATTTTTTGTACATGCGGCTGAAACTGTAAGTGCGGCACAAGTAATGACTGCATTTGCAGCCCAAAGCACGGCAATTTCGTTTACTGAAGATTGTAAAGCAACTTCAAAATCTAAAAACTTTGCGCGGGTGGCAGGGGGTGTCGCGGGTAACAATTCGCAATTTTTGAAAGTGAGTCTTTTTACAGGTGCAGGCAATACCGGAATAATTGCAGACGGCAATTCAGTGGCTTTTAATGATAATTACAGCAACAATATCGATGGTAATGACGCAATAAAAATATTTAATGCCGGTGAAAACTTTGGAATAAAAAGGGCAGGGAAAAATTTAGCGATTGAATCGAGGTCATCAATAAAAACGACCGATACCATCTACTACAATATGACCAACATGAGTCAGCGGACTTACCAGCTGCGTTTTTCACCTGAAAATATGCAATCCGGCGGATTACAGGCGTTTTTGATAGATAAGTTCTTAAATACTACCACACCACTTAGCCTTGCTGACAGCAGTTTTGTAAATATTACCATTACTTCAAATGCTGCTTCTGCTGCTACCGACAGGTTTGCAGTAGTATTCAGGCAGACCGCCGCGTTGCCCGTCACTTTTGTCTCAATAAAAGCAATACAAAAGGATAAAACAGTCTTAGTTGAATGGAATGTCGCAAATCAAAGTGGTATCGAACAATACCAGGTTGAGAAATCAACAGATGGAATTTCATTTGTGGAAGCAGGTAATGTTGATCCGGCAAATAATGGAGTAGCAGCTTATAGCTGGGCAGATACAAAACCTTTTGAAGGAAATAATTATTACCGGGTCAAAAGTATCGGTAAAGATGGGAAAATCAGCTATACAACGATTGTCAAAGTGACAAATGGAAATATAACAACTACTATTTCTGTTTATGCAAATCCAATTATTGACGGTGCGATTCATTTAAAAATGGGAAATCAGCCGGCCGGAGTTTATGCAATCAAATTGATGAATTCAATGGGACAACTAATCACTCGCAGCCAAATAACGCATGCTGAAAATATTTCAAAGGAAACAATTCCGGTTCGCAGTTTAGCGAAAGGTGTTTATCATTTGGAAATAATAAAACCAGATGGAAGCAAAGAAATCATCCAGGTTTTAAATTAAAGCAAATTATTTAAAATAAGGTTTAAAAACTGATCACCGATATTTCAATGAATCAATGTAAATAAGAATCCTCCATATTTATTCGTTTGTTGATAGAAGGAAAGAAGGTAGAATTGTACATATCGCTATGTATGGTGAAAAAATATTTTCCTAACCTTACAATATTTGTTTTAATCCATCGTTACATCTAATTAATTGGTGTAAATGAAAGTGGCAAAACGGCGATAATAAAAAGTGCGTAGCCGATATTATCTATTGTTTTTGCGCTTTCGCATACTTTAATTCAATTCGATGCTATGGAAGATACCTTTACAAAATCATTGAAATTTCTAACTCGGACGCATAGTTTCAATTTACGGTCTTTTAAAATCGTAAACCGAACTATAACCGCCGATGTTTAAAAAAATCTGCATTTTCCCCTTATTCTTTCTTGGCATTATACTTAGTTGTTTTGCCCAGGCTCCTGTTGCGGCTCCGACAGCTTGTACAACTCCGGTTGTCTCGATGAGTGCTGATTACTGTACAATTCCTGGTAAGGTTATTTTAACTGCTCAGCCATCAAGCGGCGTTACTTATGCATGGAGCACAGGCGCAAAAACTCAAAGCATTACCGTCGATGTGGTTGGTAATTATACTGTTACTGTTACAAGCAGTTCCGGCGGTTGTGCTGCGTCAGCTGCAATGCAGATAGGAAATGAACTGGTAACGAATGGTGATTTTACTGCCGGAAATACCGGTTTTTTTAGCGGATATGCTTATAAGGCAGACTCCGCTAATTACAACCAGGAATTAGTAAATGATACCGGAATTAACGGTTATGGAGTGGGCATTAGTGGCCAAAATTATCACCCGAGCTTTTTCGGGATGGATCATACAAATAATATAACAGGAAACAGAAATTTTATGCTCGTCAACGGCCATGGCAGTATAACTGTATGGCAAGAAACTGTAGATGTAGAACCGAATACGAACTATTATTACAGCGCATGGGCAATGAATTTAAATCCTACTTCTCCTGCAAAATTACAATTTGAGGTAAATGGAGTAAAAATCGGAACAATAGCTGATTTGACAAACGCGCCGAAACCTACCTCTAGCAAAGCTGTAGGCCTTAGCAACTGGGTCCGGTTTTATAACGGCGATAGCACGGGCTGGAACTCCGGTTCGGCAACCACTGCTGTCATACGTATTGTGGATTTGAACTCAGATGCCAATGGAAATGATTTTGGCCTGGATGATATTTCATTTGCTACACTGTCACCATTTATTGCCGGACCACTGGTCGCAGGTACAGATAACCAATCTGTTTGTCCGGCAACATCCATTCAGCCCATTACCTACAAGGTCGGCAGCGGCGGCCCACCGTCTGTAACTGGTTTACCGGCTGGACTTAGCTATACTTTTGATGGAGTAATACTAATAATCACCGGCGCTTCGTCTGTTCCCGGTACGTATAATTACACCGTTTCTACTACCGGATGCACGGTTAATAAATCCAAATCGGGCATAATCATAATAAAGGATCCGGGCGTATGGACGGGAGCATCAGACAATAACTGGAACAATGCGGGCAACTGGATTTGCGGCATCATCCCTGACAGCACCACATCTGTGACAATTCCATCGGCCCTTACAAATTATCCGGTTGTTTCTTCTGCGATCGGATTCTCCGGAAATATTACGATCCAAAATGGAGCTTCTGTGACTGTAACAACTGGCGGAATTTTGAAAATAGGAGGAAACATTTCAAACTCGGGAAAATTCGACGTTACAAATGGTACGATCGAAATGAATGGGGCTTCTGCGCAAACCATTGCAGGAAGCGCCTTTTATCAAAAAAGCGTGTTGAATTTAATTGTCAGCAACAGCAGTAGTTCAGGCCTTTCAATTTCCTCCACTGCTAATGACACTTTAAAAATTTCTGGTACATTGTCCTTTGGTAACGCAACTGCAAAATTAAACACGGGTGATAATCTTACTCTTGTTTCAAATGCGACAGGGACGGCGAGAGTAGACATTTTAGGAACCGGAAATTCGATAAATGGAAAGGCAACGGTTGAAAGATATATTAATTTGGGCCTTGCTGCCGGCCAACATGCAAAATCATGGCAATTTTTATCAACACCAACCACAGGACAAAGTGTAAAAGCAAGCTGGATGGAAAATGGCAATACGCCTGCTAATTATGGCACACAAGTAACCGGTGCTGGTGGCATTCCTGCAGGTTTTGATAAATTTACAGCCACTCCAAGTTTGAAATATTATGATTATGTTACTAATAACTGGATAGGAATCAGTAATACCAACAATCCGGTTTATAATCCAAATGGTTACATGCTTTTTGTGCGCGGAGACAGAACGGTAACAGCGTATGATCAGCCGGCAGTTGTGACGACACTGCGCACAACCGGCAGTTTGCTTACCGGCACCCAGGATCCTGTTTATGTTAATTCAAACAACATTGAATCTGCCGGAAATCCTTATGCTTCTCCAATAGATTTTACGCAAATAACAAAATCGGCTTCGATTGATAATAAGTATTATGTGTGGGACCCATATTTATCCGGCATGTATGGGTTAGGCGGTTATCAAACTGTAAGCAGCACGAATAACTGGCAACCGGTGCCCGGCGGTACTTTTCCGTATCCATCAGGAGTGTCTTCATCAATTATTCAATCAGGACAGGCATTTTTTGTTCATTCAACAAATAGTACCGCGATAATGTCGAAAGAAATAAACAGCATCACTTTTACAGAAAGCTGTAAGTCACCAACAACTTCTTTGAGAAATTTTGCCCGTAAATCGGATATCATTAAAAATCGTCAATTTTTCGGAGTAAGCCTTTATACAGGTCCGTCTCAGAAGGACGTAATAGCAGATGGTAATACCGTAGCATTTGATCCTGTTTTTAGTAATAATATTGACGGTGATGACGCATTTAAGTTTGTAAACGAAGGAGAAAATTTTGGACTGAAAAGAGGTGGAAAGCTCTTATCCATTGAGGCAAAGGCGCCAGTTACAATTTTTGATACCATTTATTACAGTATGAGCAATTTAGCTCAACGTACCTACCAGCTTAGATTTGCGCCTGTAAATATGCAATCTGCAGGCGTGCAGGCATTTTTACTTGACAAATTTTTGAGTACGTCCACACCTTTGAGCCTTTCAGATAGTAGTTTTGTGAATATTACCATTACCTCAAATCCTGCATCTTCTGCTGCTGACAGATTTAAAGTGGTTTTTCGTCAAATGGATGCCTTACCAATTACATTTATTTCGACAAAAGCCTTTCAAAAAAATGAAAATATTATAGTTCAATGGAATGTTGAAAATGAAAATAATATTCAACAGTATGAAATAGAAAAATCAGCAGATGGGATTAATTTTTTGCAAACCGGTGTGGTTTCAGCTTTTAATAAACGTGCGGTAAATTATGAATGGACCGATGAATCTCCGTTTGAAGGCAATAATTACTATCGTATTCGAAGCGTGAGCCGCGATGGCAAAATCAATTATACTCCAACAGTAAAAGTGGTGATGGCAAAGGCAACGTCAAGCATTTCAGTTTATCCGAATCCGGTTACAGACGGCTCTATTCATTTGAAATTTAATAATCAGCCATTGGGAATTTATACAATCAGGTTGTTCAATTCTTTAGGTCAGCAAATATTATCCTATAAAATTACGCTGGCACAACCCAGCCGCGAAGAATCCGTTTCTATTAATGATTTACCGATAGGAATATACCAGGTAGAAGTGGTTAAGCCGGATGGGAATACACAATTTATAAAAATCATCAATTAATCCGGTTTTTCAGCAAACGGAGAAATAAAGGTGATTTAAAATCTACCTTGTAAAATATCTTCTCTTACATCTTTTCCAAAAATTGGCATTCACATGCCTTTGCTTTCTTGTACTTTTACAAGCTAAAAAAAATCAAGAACATGAATATTACCAATTTTTTTGAAAGAGATTTAGATAAATTAATTGAAGAAATCAATTTGTTTAAAAAGGAAAGTGATATCTGGAAAACAAAAGAAGGCATTAATAATTCGGCTGGAAATCTCGTAATGCATCTTCTTGGAAACCTGAATCACTTTATTGGAACGACATTAGCCAAAACGGATTTTGTGCGGAAACGTGATGAAGAATTTTCTGTAAAAAATATTCCGCGGGAAAAAATAGTATCTGATTTGTATGAACTAAAAGAAACGATCAAAAAGACTTTACCGCAATTATCCCAAGAGGATTTAAAAAAAGATTTTCCGTTACAGATCAGAGAACAAACTTTTTCAACAGAGGACATGCTGACTTTTTTGCTTGCTCATTTAAATTATCATCTCGGCCAGATAAATTATTTGAGAAGGATGATGTAAGAGAGGACGGCTGCAGAGGTCAGGCAACTGCTCTCCAAATCAAGAAGTGACTCGTAAACATGAATGTAATAATCAATTAGTCTTTGACTAAAATGCAATTAGCGTTATTTATCCGCTTACTGCGAACTTTTATTCCATTCATGTAAATTCATGTAATTGCTGGCAAAAAACGTTTCATGTTTTTCAAAAAAATCACTTTAACCGGATACAAAAATTATCAATTAAAAACTTTTGATTTTTCCAAAAGGATCATAGGCATTTGCGGACTGAACGGAAAAGGCAAAACCAACCTTTTAGATGCGATAAATTATCTCTGTTTTACCAAAAGTTATTTTTCAAAGTCGGAAGCTATTAATGTTTGTTTTGGTGAAGAAGGCTTCCGGCTTGAAGGAGAAATTTTAAATGAAAATGAAGAAAATAAAACCGAAAAAGTTGTTTGTATTTATCGCGCTTCGCAAAAAAAGGAATTTTATTTGGACGACATTGCCTATGAAAAATTTTCTCACCATATTGGTAAATTTCCCTGTGTTGTGATTGCGCCTGATGATATCGGCATGATTACCGGCGGAAGTGAAGAAAGACGAAAATTTATTGATACACTTATAAGCCAGGTTGACGGCGAATATTTGCAGCAGCTGATTATTTACAACAAGTTACTGGCACAAAGAAATGGCTTTTTAAAAAACGAAGCTTTGCGAAGCACATTTAATTTTACCTTGCTGGACACATTCGATCAGCAAATAATTCCGGCGGCCGGTTATATTCATAAAACAAGAAGGCAATTTTCAGAGAAATTATTTCCGTTGATTCAGCAGTTCTATAAAAATATTTCCGCAAATAATGAGGTGGTCACTATTGAATACAACAGCCTTCTCAATGAAAACAATTTTGGAGATTTGTTAATCGCTTCACGGCAGAAAGACCGGCTTACACAACGCACTAATGCCGGGATTCATAGAGATGATCTTATTTTTCTATTGCAGGATAACGTTTTTAAAACCATTGCTTCCCAGGGACAAAGAAAAAGTTTATTGTTCGCCTGTAAGCTGGCAGAATTTGAAATTTTAAAAAAAGTAAAAGCTTTTGCGCCCTTTTTATTGTTAGATGATGTGTTTGAAAAATTAGATGAAAAGCGGATTCAGAATTTATTGGAATATGTTTGCAAGGAAAATAACGGGCAGGTTTTTATTACAGACACTCATGCCGATCGTTTGGAAAAATCGCTTGCTCAATTTGGCAATGAAATACAAATTATTGCCTTGCGGTAGTTGAAGGTTGAATGATTGAATAATAAAATAATATTAAAAAATGGAAGTCTCAATAGGAGATGCTTTGAAAGAATTTTTGAAAAAAAGCAAGCTTAAAAGTGGTGTGCAGGCGATGCAGGTAAAAGAAGCGTGGGAAAAAATTATGGGTAAAACTATTGCCAATTATACCGATAAAATTGAGATCATTAATACGACTTTATTTATTTCTACAAACATAGCTCCGTTGAAGAATGAATTGATTTATCAAAAAACAAAGATCATTGAAAGGGTAAATGAAGCGCTTGGTGAAAAAGTGATAAAAGACGTGGTGATCAGATGACATTTATGCTCAACGATTTTTTTCGTGTGTGCTTGCACGTTATGTCGTTTTTAAAAAATAAGATTACTTCGTATTTATTGTTTTACTGTGAATCGATGTATTTGATCTACGCAACTTTTTCATTTGTTGCTACCTGTTATGTATTTTCAAAATAAAAAAGAAACTTTCGTTATTTGATTATTCCTTGTAACCGGAACTGCACATTGACCGAATTTAATTTCGTCTATACCTAACCGTTATATCGATTAAAACAGGGAAAACGAATTCGCCTTATTTGTTTTTTTACTGTAATAATTTCTCATCCTATTATAAAAATGCTCATTACCAATATTAATTTTGGCTTTAATTCTTTAGAGCTTAATTTTGAAAAATTAAACCGATGGTAATATGAAAAAAATATTATTTTTTGTCGCAACCAGTTTTCTTTTTTCTTCCTTTGCATTTGCACAAAGAGAAGGCAGAACGCGGTTTAGTTTGGGAGCTGAATTAGGCCTTGCTACGTCTAATCCGTTAAGTGTGGTTCCGGGTAATAAAGGCTGGGGTTTAGGAATCGGTGCCAGTGCAGAAGCAGAGCATTTTTACAAACAGAATTTAAGTGGTACGGCTTATGTAGGTGTGATCAGTTATGCTGGCCGTTCTGCGGGTAGCAACACAAAAAATAAAGCGTATACAGTAATTCCGGTAAGAGTTGGTGGAAACGTTTACGCTGGCAACCTGCATTTGGGAGCACAGATTGGCGTTGGTTTGAATAGTATGAGCGGAACGAGTGCTACAGCATTTGCCTACACTCCTCAAATCGGTTACAACTTTAGCAGAAACGACAAACCACTCGATCTTACTTTAAAATACGATGGTTATGCAGGTAATGGAAATTTTGGAGCTTTGGGATTAAGGCTTTCGATCATTCTATAAACCGTTTATTTTAAAAAGAAAAAGAAGGAATTTTTCCGATGAAAATTTAAGAAGAGAGAAAAATATAATTAAGGAGAGAGAAAAATATAATTTTTAATTTTATAAAAAAAGACAGGATGAAATTTTTTAAAGTTTGTTTAATTTTTTTTATTGCCGCCGGATTTTCGGCATGTGAAGTACAAGGAACGGTGGACGACACAGCAGCTGGTACTCCCTCAAAATCTGATACAGTTTTACCTGCCAAATTTGTGAAATATCAAAAAGCTGATTCGGTAAAAGAAACACATGAAAATCTTCCAAAACTTTATAGGAGATAAGCAATTTAAGATCCTGTTTTTCCCAAAAAAGATTTAGGGTCTGATGGCTACAGACAGCATCACGATTAAAAAGACCAGGGCATAAAAGGATAATAAGACGATCGAACAAATTCCATAAAATTTAAACAACGATTTTAGGTTTTTAAATGACTCTTCAAACTCCACCTGGTTTACGGAATTCAAAGCTGTCTTCATTTTTACAGAAAATTTATTTAAATATAAACACGGAAAAAATAAAAGTACAGCAATTGCGAGGTAAACAACGGTAATAACGGTAGAAGTAGCTCCTGCTACAGCCGGAGACATTTCCTGAAATGCAGAAAGCCTTGTGTAAAGAGATGGTGCAAAGAACGCGGCGATTGCCATTAGTCCACATATAATAAATCCAATTACAGAAAGAAATTTTGCCCAACGGGCGGCTTCATGTAAAAAAGTTTGGGAAACAGGACTTACCTGCAAGTCATTGTTTAAAAGATCCAGGTTTTGCATTTGCAGCAGTTATTTATTTAAAAATAAAGGTTGTATTTTTTCATTAACATGAAAAATATTTTTATAAAACATCTAAAGAATTCTGTCCTGTGAATAAGCTAAACCATCGCCGATCCTCAACTTTTTTCCAATGCTTGTAAGATGTCGGCTTTAATATCTTCTATACTTTCGATACCAACAGAAATGCGAATCAGACCGGGAGTAATGCCAACTGCCAATTGTTCTTCAGGTGTTAATTTCGCATGAGTTGTCGATGCAGGATGTGAAGCGATGCTGCGTGTGTCTCCAAGATTGGAAGTAAGTGTAAGCATTTGTAAAGCGTCTAAAAACCTGGTACCACTTTCGAGGCCGCCTTTCAAATCGAAAGTCACCAAACCTCCACCACGTTTCATTTGTTTTTTCGCTATTTCATACATCGGGTGTGACGGATGAAAAGGATATTTTATGCTGTTCAATTTTGGATGTCCATCAAGCGCTTTTACCAAAGCTTCAGCATTATCACAATGCCTTTGAATGCGCACATCAAGTGTTTCAAGGCTTTTGCTGAGCAGCCATGCGTTGAAAGGCGAAATAGAAGGCCCCGTATTTCTGCTAAATAAATAAATTTCATGAATCAAGTCCTTTCTACCAACAATAACCCCACCCAAAACACGT
>JAICYZ010000232.1 GCA_025933935.1 Chitinophagaceae bacterium | reverse complement strand
GTTCCGTCTTCATCTAATATCCAGCCGTTTGAAAAAAGAACATTCGATACGTCTCCTACTCTTTCATTTCCTTCCGGTGCCATAAAATATCCTGCGGGTTTATGAATTACTTTGGTGATATCATCGGGATCGGTCAAAAACATATAGAGTACGTAACGCAATCCGGAAGCGGTATTGCGCACACCATGTGCCAAATGAAGCCATCCTTTTTCCGTTTTCAAAGGCGCCGGACCAAGCCCGTTTTTCGCTTCATAAACGGTATGATATTTTTTTTGATCAATAATAATTTCTTTTTCAATTATCGCATTTTCAATATCATCACAAAAGCCAACGGCAATTCCGCCGCCAGTTCCCGCTTCCACAAAACTATCCTGTGGCCTTGTATAAAAAGCATATTGATGATTGATAAATTCAGGATGAAGAACTACGTTTCTTTGTTGGGGTGAAGATGTTTGTAAATCAGCCAATCTTTCCCATTTTACCAGGTCTTTTGTTCTTACGATGCCACATTGTGCAATTGCAGAAGACTGATCACTTTCAGGCGCAGATCCATCACGGCTTTCCGTACAGAAAATTCCATAGATCCAGCCATCTTCATGTCGTACAAGGCGCATATCATAAAGGTTGGTCTCGCCTTTTTTTGCAGGTATTACAACCGGTTGATCCCAAAAAGTGAAATTGTCAATCCCATTTTCACTTTCGGCAATCGCAAAAAAAGATTTGCGGTCTTTTCCTTCCACTCTCGCAGCAAGCACATACTTACCATTAAATTTTATCGCTCCGGAATTAAAAGTGGCATTAATTCCAAATCTTTCCAACAAGAAAGGATTCGAAACCGGATCAAGATCAAAACGCCATTCCAGCGGTACATGCTGAGGCGTGAGAACCGGGTTTTCAAAGCGATTGTATACGCCGTTTACAGATCTTTTCTCTTTATTTTTTTTAAGCAATAATTCCTCATGCAATTGTTGCAAAAACTGAAGCCGGCTTTGAAAATATTGATTCATATAGTTTCTTTTATCACTAATTTTTGTTTTTAAAAACTTTAATTCTCTAATTTATTCCACCAGGTTTTTTTAAGAATAATAACAATAATTGCCAGGATAACGATCGTGATGAACAATGGAAGTTTCATCCATAAGATCAGGTACATGGGCAAAATTGTCAGACACGACTGACCAATAATTCCAAGCACCACATTGAACATGTCCAGTTTGAATCTTCTGTTGGGAATAAAGGATGGATCTTCGGCAACCACCAATTCATGTATAGGTTTCCAAAATCCCCACGGCCTTACTTGTTTGTAAAACTTTTTTAAAATCTCCAGATCTGTTGCCGGTGCAGAATAAGTGCCGGCAATACACCCAATGATCGAGATCAAAAACAACAGCGGCCAATTATACAACGGCAAACCGGAGAAGAGAAAAGGGAAAACCAGCGCGGCAATAATTCCGGCCATCATGCCCCAAAAAAATCCTCTCGCATTAAAGCGCCACCAATACCATTTGAGCATATTTGAAGCAATGTAGCCGCCATACAATGCTCCAACGATCCATTGCAAAATAGAGTTCACATTTTCTGCATAAAATCCCAAAATAATTCCAACGGTCGCCACCACAATTCCTGTAGTGTAATTCATCAACATCACTCTTTTTGTCGAAGCCTGAGGATTCAGGTATTTTAGATAAATATCGTTTACAATGTACGCCTGTGCTGCGTTTAACGTTCCTGAAAAAGTTCCCATGAAAGCGCCGAGCAAACCCGTCAATACAATTCCTAAAATGCCCATGGGTAAAAATCCGTTGATCGCAGCAGGCAAAATTCTTTCAAAATCTGTTCCTCCGCCGGGGCCGCTGATGTCCATTTGATTGTAATAGAGTATTGCCAAAACCGTAAGCCCAATGACCATTGTATAACGGACCGGCAATAAAATAATCGATACAAACCCGGTCATTTTGGAAGCTTCTTTTGGAGAACGTGTTGACAACACTTTTTGCATATCATAATTGGGTGCAGGGCCGGCAAGACTTGCAAAAACTCCTTTAAATAACATCATCATAAAAAAGATGCTGAACAAACCAAACTGATCGTCTTTGATCTTCTTCATTGCATCGGGAACGATATTTCTCCAATCCAAGTCCAGATCAACTCCGAAGAAGGGCGAACTCCATCCGTTCGGAACATGTAGTTTTTGTCCATTCAAATGCTTCATGGCGATAAAACCAATGGCAATGCAACCAACGGTCATGATGATATATTTTATCAGATCGCCGATCACTATACTGTTCATTCCGCCGAGTATGGAATAAAACATGGCAAACAAGGTGAATACGATCCCATAAAAATGTGCGACATATTGAGCAGGAACATTAAATGGAACATATGGAGCAACGAAATTCCACGGAACAAAAATTTCAATGAATTTTCCCAATCCAACGAAGCCATAGGCAAGAAAACCAAGGCAACCGATCAAGGCAAAAACTACGGTAATGTTATGTGAAGCGCTTACCCCTTTGCCTGTAAATCCAAACCTTGTTGCCAGCCAGGCAGCGCCCGTATCAGCGTTGGAACGTCGCAGCCATTTTGCCAAAAACATCATATTAAAAACCTGGTTGAACACCGGCCAGAGCCACGGGATCCAAATGCTTTTGAACCCATACACAAAACACAAAGAAACCATCCACATAGTGCCGCTGATGTCAAACATATCCGACGCATCGCTGAGGCCGAGAAGATACCAGGGCAGTTTTTTTCCTGCTAATAAATAACTCTCTTTATTTTTCCGCGCCTTCTTTCTAAAATACATACCGATCAAAAGCATCGAAACCAGGTAGATGACTACAATACTTATGTCGGTGAGTTGTAATTTCATTTATACAGACGCAGTTTTGAAACATCCTTTTGAAAAAGAATATTTGGTTCTTTAGAAAATTTCACAAAGTCTTTTTCAGAAATTTGCCCTTTATAAGGCACATAAAATTCTGCATCACCCACTTTATTGAAACCCGCATTGCGCCATGCCAAAGCGTAAGAAATTTTGTGGTGATCCAGCGCTTTGTAAAACACATTTGTCCACCAGATACTGTCGGGAACCTGCGCATAGCCAAATTCTGTAAGGGCCGGAATTTTCTTTTTCTCCGCACCAATTTCTTCAATCATGGTCATCATGTGATCCATGTCTTTTACAAACTGCGCATTCCCTTTTTCGCCTCCTTCGCGTTGGTAAATATCAAAGCCAACCACATCGACCCACTCATCACCCGGATACTTCAACAAATAATCTTCTTTTGAATTAAATCGGTCGGTATTATAGGCATATAAGCACTGATGAATGTTTTTCGTGTCCCTTAAATAAGAAACGGTAAAATGCCAAAGCTGTTTGAATTCATCGGGCGTGCAATGATCTTTCCCCCACCAAAACCAATCACCATTTAATTCATGAAAAAGCCGGAGAATAACGGGAATTGGCTCACCATTTTTCCCCTTTAAACTCACAATAAAATTGGCGACTTTATCTAGCCAGCTTTTATATAAATCATTTTTTTCACCTCCCGGTAAAATGGAGGCAACTGTTCCCGGAGCAGAATCCCACGCCGTTTTGCCGGTCAATGGATTATTGAGATGCCAGCTTAATGTAATTACTCCTCCGCGGTCATACACGGTACGAATATAATTTCGCATTGAATCAAAAGGAACGCTGTCAATATTTACCCGGTGATCTAATTCTATCCGTCCTAATTCAAAACCATGGATCGCCGGATAATCGCCGGTCACTTCTTTCACATCACTTTTACCCGGAACATATTTCCAACCTACTCCATAAGCCAGATCGTCCTGGTGACCAAACATGATTCCTCTCTTCAGCAATTTTTGTAAATTGAAATAAAGGTTTTTTGTTTGTTTGCTGGCATTTTTATCAGAAGGTAAATTTGAAGACACCTTGTACACAGAATCAACCGGATGCCGTGAATTTATATAATCAACCTGTTTTGCAGCTCCGGTATTAAATGAAAATACAAAGAGCAATGGCAACAAATTTTTTATAGAATTAAATTTTATCAAAATGTAAAAGTTACTTTTTCTTAATTACAAAAGCCTTCATTTTTGAATCATTGATCGCAGCTAACAGAACCTGTTGTTTTCCAACGGTAATCATTTTAAGGTCTTTCACATCGCCATCCAATATCAAACCGCTTGTTACCGGGGAAACAGCAGTAAACCCACCTTTCCCATTGCCTGTTAATAGCAAACCATAAGATGCATCATAACGTCCGGTCATTACGGAAGCCTGGTATTCATTGCCGGCAAGAATAAGATCGGCAGAACCATCTCCGTTTACATCAGTACAAACAATAGCGTTAACCGGCGCTTCCTGAGCTACTAAAGGAAAAGGATGAAAAGTAAATTTACCATTACCGTCATTTTTAAAGTATCCACTTCTTGCTTCACTGCATTTGAGCACCAACGCATTGTCCATCATTTCTTTGGTAAAAATCTCATCCATAGTCGCTTTAGCATACAAGCTGTTTAGTTCGTATCTCTTTCTTATCGAAGGCATTTGTATTGCCCATTCATCTCTTGATATTCCTGGTGATAACTGGTACTTGCCATTATTATCTTTGATATAATAACACAGTACATTTTCCACCGCGCCATTGCCATCAAAATCTTTTGCAACCAACTCAGCGGGTTGCTGTGCTGTTATATGAAAGGGATTATTCAACCCGATATTTCCTGCCACGATATCCGGTTTGCCATCGCCGTCAACATCGGCAACAGCAAGACTTCTCCAAAGACCCGGAAATTCACCGAACCCGCTTTGATTGGTTATTTCAGTTAAAGTTTTGCCGTTGTTTTTAAAAATACGGATAGGCATCCAATCTCCGGCAATAATGAGATCGGGCTTTTTGTCATTGTCAATATCAACCCAAACTGCTGAATTTATCAGGCCTGCATCTTCAAGGGCGGGACAAACCGAACTGGTTACATCAATAAATTTTCCGTGATCATTTCGAAGTATATAGCTTCTGGGCGGCACAGGATAAGTGCCTAATGACACCCTTCCTCCAATAAAAACATCCAGATCTCCATCTCCATCCATGTCTGCTACCGCAATGCTTTTAGCGGGTGTCCGGACAAGTGTTGAAAAGGCGGTATCGTCTAAATGAAAATTGCCTTTACCATCATTGAGATATAAGCGTGGCCGGTAAAAAGAAGAATTGACATCAAATTCACTGCTTCCTTCTGCAATAAGAAGATCGGAAAATCCATCTCCATTGGCATCGAAAAAGACGCTTTGCATGTCTTCTTCATTTTTTGTCCCTGTTACCAAATCTTTGCTACTGAAAGTACCGTCTTTCTTTTGCAAAAAAACCTTCCCCGATTGTTTAAAAGCGCCTCCTATAAAAAAGTCTTCAAGCCCATCTCCATTAATATCTCCCGTAGTTATAAATGGTCCTTCCTGCGAAAACTTTTGTGGCAGTAATGGCTGAAATGAATAATCAAAAAAGAAGGTTTCTTTATGCTGGTAATCTGTTTTTATTTTTTCTGTTACGTCGTTGAAAAATGAATCAGTAACGGGTTCAGTTTTGATGTATTCGGCACCGGCATCTTTATAATTAACTTCCAGAATTTTATTTATCCGAGGATTTAGTATTACCTGCATTTTGCCATCCGGCCAAACAATCTTTAACGAATCAGGAGTCTTCTTTCCAAATCCAAAATGAAGCCGGTTATCTACACTTGATAAGTATCCCTTCACCGGGTATTGTTCCACCATTTGCTGCAGTCCTTTGCAGAAAGCATACACAACTGTACCAATACCATCTTTATTAAGCGTATCACCATGTAATTTTATCGTGACGTAATTATTTCTTTTTCCAGAGTCGGCGGCGTTGTTAAGATCATTTCTCATGACAAACGCTTTCTCGTTGATATTGTTGGTAATAATATCAAGATCGCCATCATTATCAAGGTCGGCATACACTGCGCCGTTTGAAATTGATTTTTGATCTATTCCTGCCTTCTGAGATACATCTTCAAATGAAAGTCCTCCTTTATTAAGATACAAATAGTTAAGAAGAGATAAACTGCCTAAAGCGGTAAGCTGGTCCCTAAGAATTTTTTGTTGCCGTAGGTC
>JAICYZ010000060.1 GCA_025933935.1 Chitinophagaceae bacterium | reverse complement strand
TGATATATAGCCATGCTGAACGACGTTTCATTTGAAAATGAAAAACAGGAATCTGCATTATTTATTGATTCGCTGCCTTTAGTATATTTCTCCAAACCTGTATTCCTTGTCCAAACGTAAAAAGTATTTGACCACCATAGCTTCATGGTGTTGTAAATATTTAAACTATAATCAAGAGTAAACTTACCGCATTTTACGCCGCCATTTTTACCTATGCGTGCCGATACATCTTCGATCGATTAATCGAAGATGTATCGAAGGTCTATCGAAGGTGTATCAAAGATGTATCGAAGATGTATCGAAGAAATATACTGCCTGGTAGGGCGATGTTACATCGCAGGTATATTGTGGATAAAGAACAAAATAAAATTGATTCCGAACTTAATTCACAGCCTGACTTCCAGCTTTTAAAAGCAACTATATTTTTTAAGTTACCAGCCTAAGGAAACATTTTTAATATTGCCTTTTTACCCTATTTTTGCAACCCAAAAAATTAAGTAAAAACTATATGGATAATTTGATTTATGTAATACCGGCAATGGGTATTGTCGGACTGCTTTACACCTTTATAAAGTTTGCATGGGTGGGGAAACAAGATGCGGGCAATGAACGAATGAAAGAGATCAGCACTTATATTGCTGAAGGCGCTATGGCGTTTTTAAAATCCGAATGGAAAATCCTATCCTATTTTGTAATTATTGCAGCGATATTGCTTGGCATTATGGGCTTTAGCAGCGCCAACAGCAGTTGGGTGATTGCAATTTCATTTATCTGTGGAGGTTTTTTTAGTGCGCTCGCCGGTTATATCGGTATGAAAGTAGCCACCAAAGCGAATGTGCGTACAACACAAGCTGCAAGAACCAGTTTATCAAAAGCATTGAATGTTTCCTTCACTGGTGGAAGCGTGATGGGACTTGGTGTTACCGGTTTGGCGGTTTTAGGTTTGGGGGGGTTATTTATTATCCTTAAAGCCGTTTTTGCACCGGAAGCACTTGCCAATAGTTTTGAAATGGAAAAAACAATTGAGATCTTAACAGGTTTCAGTTTGGGTGCAGAAAGTATCGCTTTGTTTGCCCGCGTGGGTGGTGGTATTTATACAAAGGCCGCTGACGTTGGAGCAGATTTAGTAGGAAAAGTAGAAGCCGGAATCCCGGAAGATGATCCACGCAATCCTGCAACCATTGCAGATAATGTAGGTGATAATGTAGGTGATGTAGCAGGAATGGGCGCCGATCTTTTCGGTTCTTATGTGGCTACTATTTTGGCAACCATGGTTTTGGGAAGAGAGACAATTTCTGCTGATGCATTTGGCGGAATGGCTCCTATTTTATTGCCCATGCTGATTGCATCCATGGGAATCATCTTTTCCATCATAGGAACATTTTTTGTAAAAATATCTGACAGCGCGGGTTTGCACACTTCAGTTGTACAAAAAGCGCTGAATTTTGGAAACTGGGGAACGATTGTTATTACAGCAATTGCAGCATATTTTTTAGTGATGTGGTTGCTACCCGATACCATGACTTTAAGAAATTATGAGTTTACAAAATATGGCGTGTTTGGAGCAATCATAGTTGGTTTGGTAGTAGGAACTTTGATCAGTTTTATCACAGAATTTTATACAGCAATGGGCAAAAGGCCCGTGCTTACTATCGTGCGCCAATCTTCTACAGGCCACGCTACCAACATCATTGGAGGACTTGCCGTTGGAATGGAAAGTACTTTATTCCCGATATTGGTTTTGGCTTCCGGAATTTATCTGTCTTATTATTGTGCAGGTTTGTATGGAGTAGCTATTGCATCTGCCGGAATGATGGCAACAACTGCCATGCAGCTGGCCATCGATGCTTTCGGTCCGATTGCCGATAATGCAGGTGGTATTGCAGAGATGTGCGAATTGCCAAAAGAAGTGCGTGAAAGAACTGACATCCTGGATGCGGTTGGAAATACTACAGCAGCTACCGGGAAAGGTTTTGCAATTGCATCTGCTGCATTAACTTCTCTTGCTTTATTTGCTGCCTTTGTAGGAATTGCAAAAATTGACGGCATTGATATTTACCGCGCTGATGTATTGGCCGGGTTATTTGTAGGCGCGATGATTCCATTTATATTTTCTTCTCTGGCAATTCGCGCAGTGGGCGAAGCAGCCATGGCGATGGTAGAAGAAGTGCGCAGGCAGTTTCGCACCATACCGGGAATTATGGAAGGAAAAGGTAAACCTGAATATCAAAAATGCGTGGCGATTTCAACGAATGCATCCATTAAAAAAATGCTTTTGCCCGGAGCAATTGCACTGCTTTCGCCGGTGATTATCGGGTTTATTTTTGGGCCGCAGGTTCTTGGAGGATTTCTTGCCGGCGCAACGGTAAGTGGTGTATTGATGGGAATTTTTCAAAACAATGCAGGTGGTGCATGGGATAATGCCAAAAAATCTTTTGAGAAAGGCGCTCTGATCAATAATGAAACTCATTACAAAGGTTCAGAGCCACATAAAGCTTCTGTAACAGGTGATACTGTTGGTGATCCGTTTAAAGATACTTCAGGCCCGAGCATGAATATTCTGATCAAATTAATGAGTATTGTTTCATTGGTAATTGCCCCTACCCTTGCTCATAATTTTCAAAATAAAATAAATACAGAACGTCAGCAAAAAATTAAAACGCTGAACAACATGAATGCGCTATCTGCAGAAAGTGGTCAGAATAAAAATGTATGGACATTAACTACACCTCCGGGAACAGACAATGCTTCAAGCGAAAGAGAGATCAAAAAATTTATTGATGTTTTGGAAGAAGATAATGTGGTTAAAGCGAATACTTTTTCTGTGGCTGTTGCAAAAGGAGAACTGTATATTGACGGACAAATACAACCTGAATCAGTGAAAAATAAATACAGTAGTTATATTCAAAAAACCGGTGATTTTATTACGAAAGAATCGAAGCAATAAAAATATCTTTTGGCTTTTTTTGAAAATGAAGAACCGGTTGGTTCTTCATTTTTTTTTTAGAATTAATGGTAGCCTTTTTCAGCAAAACAATAAATAACATCAATTTCTATTTTCCGGATTTTATTAATAAAAAAGTTATAGTAAAATAAAAGGTTATCATTACTTTCATGTTATCAAACAAATAATCATGAAAATAAAATACTCTTTGTTTTTAATTTTGAGTACGATGATATCGTGCATGGCGCAACAAAAGGAAGAAAAGCCAAAACAGTTGCCCATCGCCGGCACATGGAAGCTCATTACCGGAACACTGATAGAAAAAGGCGACACCACTGTTACAGATTACACCAAAAACGTGTCGTTTATTAAAATCATAAATGACAATCATTTTGCTTTTTTACAACATGATCTCAATAAAGGAAAAGATTCTGCAAAAGCTGTGTATGTTTCTGGTGGCGGCGCTTATTCTTTGAAGGATAGTAGTTATACCGAACACCTGGAATATTGCAGCGACAGGCAATGGGAAGGAAATGATTTTAATTTTACCATTAGCATTAAGAATGATACACTCATTCAAAAAGGAGTGGAAAAAGTGGAAAGCGCCGGAGTGAACAGGCTCAATATTGAGAAATATGTCAGGCTGACGGATTGAAAATTTAAAGTTAAAGGTTGAAGTTTTATAAGCCCGAAAGGGCGACATCTTTTAGCATAGGGAAACACCCTATGCATCGGATTATTTTTAACTCAGCTATTGGTTCAGGTTCCGGGTTCAAATGTGACGGTCGAAAGCTCATTTAAGTTCTTTCTTTAAAATTTCATTTACCTGGTCAGCATTATTCATTGACAATAAATGACCGCCGCCACGGATAACGTACTCGGGGTTTTTAATGTATCTTATAGGAAAAATATGGTCTTTTGTTCCATGAATATGAACTACATGTTGCGGACTCCATTCATTTTTCCAGTTTACAATTTCATCAAGGGCAAAATCAGTGTATTGCTGGTTAATATTTTTTCTGTATTCTCTTAATAATTGTTTTTGCTCTTTTGTTTCAACTCCAAGGTTGTAATTTTCGATCGGTTCCAGGATTCTGAACGGCCGCAGGGGAATAATTTTTGTCAAATGCAGGAAAGCAGCCAGTTTCATTAACAATGGAAGTTCGGAACGGTCACGGATACTTGACATCAAAATTACTTTTTCAACGGGAATCAGTTTTGCAATTTCAATTGCCATCATTCCACCAAAAGACAATCCAATGAGTATGGGATTTGGATAAAGGATTTCCTGCCGCAATCTTTGTGCATAGGTTGCAAGTGTCTCATTTTTCTCAGGAATTTTCCATTGAATAAAATGAACATCGTTATCTCCAAAATCCAGTTTTGAAAAAACACGCTCATCTGCGCCGAAACCACTTATGACATAAATGTGTTTCATTCAGCAAAATTACTTAACAAAAACCCGTCCTATTTCTTCGGTAAAACGTAATTCTCCACGTCTTCAGGAGTAATTGTCTTTCCCGACAGAATGATCAATCTTTCTACTACATTTCTCAACTCGCGAACATTTCCTGTCCATTTATATTTTTGCAAAAGCTCAACGGCTTTTCTATCAATTGCTTTTTTCGGCTGTCCGTATTCGGCAGCTACATCTTCTAAAAAGCGATCAATCAATAAAGGAATATCAGAAGCCCGTTCATTCAAAGTAGGAACGTGCAGAATAATTACTCCAAGCCGGTGATACAGATCCAACCGGAAATTTTTATTTTCTACTTCTTTTAAAAGGTCTTTATTCGTAGCAGCTATCACGCGCACATCCACATTGATATCTCTGTCTGCACCCACTCTTGTAATCTTTCCTTCCTGTAAAGCCCGCAAAACTTTTGCCTGCGCACTGAGGCTCATATCACCGATTTCATCCAAAAACAAAGTGCCACCACTCGCCTGTTCAAATTTTCCGATGCGTTGTTTTACCGCTGACGTAAAACTTCCTTTTTCGTGTCCAAACAATTCACTTTCAATTAACTCTCCCGGAATCGCTGCACAGTTTACTTCTACCATCGCGCCGTTTGAACGCGCGCTTTTTTGATGGATCCACCTCGCTACCAGCTCTTTGCCTGCTCCATTTTCGCCGGTGATCAAAACCCGTGCTTCTGTTGGCGCTATTTTTTCTATCGTATCTTTTATCTGACGTATCGGCGCCGATTCTCCAACCATATCCTGAACTTTAGCAACCTTTCGTTTTAAAACTTTTGTTTCAGCTACCAAAGTCGTTTTGTCCATCGCATTGCGAAGCGTAATCAACATGCGGTTCAGATCAGGCGGCTTTGATATATAATCGTAAGCGCCTTTTTTTACCGCCTCTACAGCAGTTTCAATATTTCCGTGACCACTGATAATGATGATCGGAACTTCCGCATTAATTTCTTTTGCTTTTTCCAGGAATTCTATGCCATCGAGTTTCGGCATTTTAATATCACAAAGTACCAGGTCATAATTTTTTCCCCTGAACTTACTAAGTCCTTCTTCTCCATCTGAGGCCTCATCAATTTTATACCCCTCAAATCCAAGAATTTCCGTCAGCGTTTTTCTAATGGCTCTTTCATCATCAATTATAAGAATAGAAGGCATGTTTTAATTATTTTGTTAGTTAATTATTTAATTATTGACAGTTATCAGTTTTGAGCCTTAAGCATTGAGCTTTGAACATTTGCATTCGGCCTTCAAAAGCAGTTCGTTAATTCAGTAAACAAACAAATATCGTGTATTTCCATTTTCACATCAGCAAATTAGCACATTGGCCGATTAGCTAATTAATCTTCCATCATTAAATATGCTTTTATAAATCCATCCAATTCACCATCCATCACCGGTCCTACGTTTCCTACTTCAAAATCGGTTCTGTGATCTTTGATCATCTTGTAAGGATGAAAAACATAGCTGCGAATCTGGCTCCCCCACTCTATTTTTTTCTTTGCAGAATTATTGATATCTAATTGTTCCTGCCTTTTTCGCATTTCTTCTTCATACAAACGGCTTTTTAACATCGCCATCGCCTTCTCACGGTTCTCGCCCTGTGTGCGCGCTTGTTGACATTCTACAATAATTCCTGAAGGCTTGTGGGTCAACCGCACTGCCGTTTCCACTTTATTTACGTTTTGTCCGCCACTGCCGCCACTTCTGAAAAAAGCCCATTCCACATCTGCCGGGCTCACTTTTATTTCAACAGAATCGTCAATCAACGGATAAACATAAACGCTTGCAAAACTCGTGTGCCTGCGCGCGTTGCTGTCAAATGGAGAAATGCGCACCAACCGGTGAACGCCACTTTCTGCTTTCAAAAATCCATAAGCAAATGGGCCGTCAAATTGTAAGGTTGCGCTCTTAATACCAGCACCATCACCTTCCTGGTAATCGAGTTCGGTTACGCTCCAACCCTGCTTTTCTCCATACATCCTATACATCCGCAAAAGCATTTCTGCCCAGTCCTGGCTTTCGGTTCCACCAGCGCCACTGTTGATTTGCAGGATCGCAGGCATTTCATCTTCCGGCTTATTCAGTGTGCTTTTAAACTCTGCTTCCTCAGTTGCTTTTAATGCCGCGTCGTAAGCTTCTTTTACTTCTTCTTCAGTTGCTTCCCCTTCTTTCCAAAAATCAAAAAGCACGGCAAAATCTTCCACTTTTGTTTTTACATCTGTATAAAGATTCAGCCAGTACTCATCCACTTTCATGGCTTTCAGAATCGTTGTTGCCCTTTTGCTGTCATCCCAAAAACCGGGAGAAAGCGAAAGTTGCTTGTCGTTATTTATTTTTTGATCACGATTCTCAACGTCAAAGAAACCTCCTCAAAACCTGTAAACGGTCTCTCAAATCTTTTAGTAATTCTACTGTCATAATCGCAAATATAATAATGATAGTCAATCATTTCATCTTTTGTATAGCAATGTTATCTTAAAAAGGACATAGTTTATCAGTTGCTTTGGAGTAAAAGTGAGTAAACGAACAAATTCGATGTTTTTGGAATTTTTGAAGTTCAATTCCTTTTTAAATAACATATCGTTCCTGCCGGATATTTTATTGATACAACAACTTTTATAAGAGAATCATAAAACTAAAAATATCAGTTATTCTTTTAAAATTTTTTAACCTGCCAAACTGGTTTTGGGCACTGACTTTGTGAAAAAAATGGAAAAAACAAAAGTTATGAAAAGATTAGTATTGATGTTGATCGGACTAGCAGGTTTTTCTACTGTTTTCATAAGCTGTACCAAAGATCCTGTCAGCAATTTAAGCAACGATGAATCAAGGATCTATATTACTGACCATGATTCCACAGTAAATTTCAGTAATTACAAAACTTATAGCATTTCCGATTCAGTAGCGGTGATTGACAATCAAAATGCTACACATGAACTGACTGCATCGGATCAGGCCTACATTGATGCAGTGAAAAAATACATGAATATGGCGGGATATCAGTTGGTTTCGAAAGATGCTACTCCTGATTTGGGAGTCGATGTAAACCATATCATTAATACTTCTACCGGTGTAATTAGTTATGGAGATTACTGGGACGATTATGGCGGATACTGGGATCCATATTATTGGGGTTATCCTGATTATGAGTATTATATTCCTTATGCATATAGTGTTTATCAAATCAAAGAAGGAGCGATTTCAGTGGATATACTTGATCTGAAAAATGCTTCGAAAAATGATAAAATCAATGTATTGTGGACTGGTTTGATTCGTGGTTCCGGCATTTTTGATGCATCTGTTGCTGACGCGCAGGTAAAAGCCTTATTTGATCAATCTCCTTATTTAAAACAATAAAATTCAGAAAATGAAAAAGATAAAAAAACTGGCCGTGATGTGCGTGTTCATCTGTTTCGCTTTTTCTGCTAATGCACAACAAGGCGCTTTGAAGTTTGGATTAAATTATAATTACAGTTTTCCGATGAGCGGATTTAAAAATGATCTTATCAGCAACAATTCGCCACGCGGATTTATGGGCGAACTGATGTATTCGTTCAATGATAAATTATCCGGTGGTTTGTTATTTGGCTTCCAGGATTATTATCAAAAATATCCAAGAGCCATTTATCATTTGACTAATACCCAGGATATTTCAGCAGTATTAAGCAACTCAATTCAAACCACACCGGTTTTACTAAAAGCAAAATATTTTCTAACTCCTTCCTCTTATATAAAGCCGTATGTTTCTCTGGCAGCAGGTGCCAATCTTATTGACTTCAAACAATATTTTGGAGAATTCGGAAGTTCCGTTACAAATGTGGGTTTCCGTGCTCAGGGGGGTCTTGGCGTTTTAATTCCATTTAAGAAAACCAGTGCTTCAGGTATTAATATCGGCGCTTCTTACGATTATGCACCTTATAAAAAGAATGGCTATAAAGATTTAAACACTGTAAATCTGCAGGCTGGCGTGGTTATTGAATTAAGGTAATTAAAAACCAGGAATTATTCAGGGCGATTTTTATTAAATAAAAAAATAAGAATCGCCCTTATTTATTCATTTACTGATTCGTGATAATTTTTTTTATTTTTTAATTCTGTCAATAATAAAACAAAGAAAACAACGTTTAATTCTTATAACCATTCAAAAATCCATCCTATGATCGTCAAAGAAATTGTATGTGAATTACTGATAGCCATTCATGTTATCCTGTTTATCCAATCGCGCCGCGAAAAATACAACGTTGAAAAATAACCGGCTTTTTTACTGCATGTAAAAAATGAAATGCTTAAAAGGTATTTCCGTGAATTGCGCTGCCATCGTTTTATTTCTACATTAAAAAGCCAGTTTTTTTAGATATTATTTGAGCTTATCTAAGCAAAACGCTTCACTTTTCATTGCTACATATTCCCCAAAAAAGGTTGTCTAACGACAACCTTTTTCATTTTACTGATCTTGCATGTTAAAGAGAAAGTTCTAAAAGAAAAAATTTTATTATTCAATGTTTATAAACTAATTTCATTTCTGTATTCGCGACCTTATTTTTCATCCCCAAAACCGTTTTTTCAATTATTAAAAAAACTGCATTTACCAAAAATAAAATAACCAGGAACGATGAATGCCGTACGGCATGCAATGTTCACACATTAACCAATGAAAATTTAAACACTGTAAAAAATGCAAAAATGTATTTTAATTTATGACGATGATTTGGAAATACTAACTGTTTGCAAAGTTATTTTGGATAATGAAAATTATCACGTTGAAACCATTGCCAACTGTGAAAATATTATTCACGACATCAATACTGTAAAGCCGGATATTATTCTGATGGATCTTTGGATTCCAAAAATAGGTGGAGAAAATGCGATCAAATTAATGCAGGAGCATGACGAAATAAAGAAGATTCCTGTTATTCTTTTTTCGGCAAATGATGAGATAGAAAAAGTGAGTAAAAGAATCAACGCCAATGGGTTTCTGAAAAAGCCATTTGATATTTTAGAATTGAAGGAAACCATTGAAAGTCAAATAGCCGGGTAGTTGCTAATATTATTTTGATCTGATTGCCACTACAGGATCCAGCTTTGAGGCGGTCAATGCCGGAATGATGCCCGATAAAATTCCAATAATAATACAAATAGAGATGGCAAGCGCCAGAATTCCAACTGAAATATAAACAGGGAAATTAAAAAGCCCGCTAAGGATGATCGTGAGTACATAGACAAGAATCAAGCCGATAAGGCCTCCAAGAATGCAAATGATCGCGGATTCCAAAAGGAATTCAGAAAGAATACTTCGTTTTTTTGCGCCGATTGCCTTTTTCAACCCAATGATAGGCGTACGCTCTTTTACAGTTACAAACATGATGTTCGCAATTCCGAAAGCACCTACTACCAGGCTTAAAATACCTATCGCCCATCCTCCGAGATTAATGCTTCCAAACATGGAGCTTACCCTGTCGCTCAAACTGCTGATCTGATTGAGTGTAAAATTATCTTCCTGTGTAGGACTTAGTTTTCTGATAGAACGCATAATGCCTTCCAATTCATTCGAAAGTTCTGCAGAGCTGACATTCGCCTTTCCTTTTACAATTATTTTCGGACTGCTGTTATTTTCGTTTACAATTTGCCGGGCAAACTTATATGGAAGTATGATAGACTGATCATAATCCTGGCCTATCATATTTTGTCCCATTTTTTTGATTACGCCAATAATGGTTGCTTTGTTGTTTTTTATTTTGACTTCTTTGCCAATAGCCAATGATGCGGATTCAAATAGATTTTCTGCATTCGTGTAGCCAATAACAGCTACCGCGCTTCCATTGGAAAATTCGTTGTCTGAAATGTACCTTCCGTAAGCCATCGTAAGTGGCTGGATACTGATTTCTTCTTCTGAAACGCCACTCATCGAAACTCCCTGTAAAGCAAAATTCTTGTACTCGACATCTACCCTTGCATCAATGTCAAAAGCGATATTACTCACAAGGTGACTTCGTTCTTTAATCAGTTTTATCTCATCATATTTTGGAACCGGCCGGTTTACAAATTTCCACCACGGGTAGTCCGGGCCGCCGGAATACTGCCATTTATCTATAAAAATCGTATTGGTTCCAAGGCTTTTTAATTGATTTTGAATATTCATTTCAAGGCTATTGACGGTAGCCAAAACTCCAATGATGCAAAATATACCAAACGAAATCCCGATGAGCGATAAGGAAGTGCGCAATTTATTTACCATCAGTTCCTGCATGGTAAGTCGAAAAGAGCTCGCCAGAATATTAAGGGTTTTGCGCATAAAGACAAATTTAATGTTTACCCAATTCACGCAAATAAAAATATTTTGAAAGGCAAAATAATTGCATGATTTAAACTACCGGTTGTGAAGGTCGGTAACCTTTCTGGCAAAACAATTGTGTGAAAAGTACAAATTTGAATTCTGTAATTTGCACCTTTTAAAAATTTTATCTATTGACGTCCGCAAAAGAAAATCTCCGGCTTCAGAGAATCATTATTCTTGTGGCAATAATTTTATTTATTGTAAAAATAATTGCGTGGTTTCTCACCAGTTCGTTGGCCATTTTGACGGATGCATTGGAAAGCATTGTAAATATCGTTGCAGGTTTTTTAGGACTGTATAGTTTGAATTTAGCAGCAAAACCAAAGGATGCGGATCATCCGTATGGACATGGAAAAGTAGAGTTCCTTTCTGCAGGCGTGGAAGGAAGTATGGTAATCATTGCGGGGTTTTTTATCATTTATAAATCTGTTCAAAGTTTTTTTTATCCTCATGAAATCGCCAAACTTGACTTTGGAATTATTCTGATTGCAATAACAGCCATCGTCAATTTTATTTTTGGAAAAATTTGCATTGTAACAGGAAAAAAAAACCGTTCGTTACAATTGATTGCAGGAGGTAAACACCTGGTAACAGATACTTATTCTACTTCCGCAATTTTGGCTGGATTGGTGGTCATTTATTTTACCGGTTATATTGTTATTGATAGTCTCATCGCATGTGTAGTAGCGGTTGTCATCATTTATACCGGTTATAAAATTGTGCGTGTTTCCATTGCAGGAATTATGGATGAGGCCGATGAAAAATTATTAAAAGATATTGTAGTGCTTCTCAATAAAAACCGGCAGGAGAACTGGATCGATCTTCACAACATGCGTATCATAAAATATGGAAGCACCTTGCATTGCGATTGCCATCTTACTGTGCCCTGGTATTTGAATGTGAACGAAGCGCATGCTGAAGTTGAGGCTCTCGGCGCATTGATCAAAAATGAATTTGGAAAAGCGGTAGAGCTGTTTGTCCACTCGGATGGCTGCCGCGATTTTTCGTGTAAAATATGTACCAAACAAAATTGTATGGTACGGCAGCATGATTTTGAAAAAAGAATTACCTGGACAATGGAGAATATTTCTAAAGATTCAAAACACGATATCAATAGCTGAAAACTGAGCAAAAAAAAACCCTTCATAGAAATGAAGGGACTCCAAAATTCAAAAACTGATTATCCATTAAGATTTTTATTCAAACAAATTATTAATAGTGCAATAACTATTAACGGTCTTTGATCAAAGGTTTAAAATATAATTCATCGTAAGTGGGACATGGAATTTTCAGATAGAATATGGTATTTTGGGGTGTTATAAAATATAGGTTAGCAACGTTTAGCAGTATAAAAACGATGTTACTTCTAAAATATTTTATTTAGCAGAAAAATAGAGTAAAAGTGCTTTGTTGTAGTAAAAAGCGCAGAAAATCTACGAAGATATGCTTTGAAAAAAACGAACTATTTCTATTTAAAAAGTAAAGCCACTCCAAAAGCTGCTGCTGCTGCAAGCGCTCCAATAAGCATAACTTTTAAAGCACCTGATAAAACAGGAACTCCGGTAATCTTACTTTTAAAATATCCAAACACAAATAAACAAATGAGTGTAGCGATAATTGAAAATTTTAATGCCTCCCTGGAGTCGGCAATAAAAAAATAAGGACCTAACGGAATAATTCCGCCAACAGCATAAGACAATCCAATATTCAAAGCGCTTTTCTTTGCTCTTTGAGGATCAGGAGTTTCAAGTCCCAGTTCAAACTTCATCATAAAATCAACCCATTGCTTTTTATCTTTTGCAATTTCTTCTGTTGCTTTTAATTGTATCTCTTTACTCAGTCCAAGATTTTCAAAAAAATCCTGCACTTCTTTTTTCTCCATATCCGGAACTTTGTCCACCTCATCATATTCCCGCTTCAACTCGCTGTTGTAATGATCCTGCTCTGTTTTACCTGCAAGATAACCGCCCAAACCCATGGCGATACTTCCCGCAACAATCTCGGCAATCCCTGCTATCACTACGATAGAGCTATTTTCAACTGCACCGGTAAGTCCTGCGGCCAATGCAAAGGGAACAGTAAGTCCATCACTCATTCCGATTACAACATCGCGCAAAAATTCAGAACTTTCCAAATGTTTTTCTTCGTGATTGTGGTGGTGCATTATTCGATCTTATTAATTACTGAATTATTTACATTCTAAGGTTGTCACATGCTCACTTTATTACCTATTACTAAAGGCTTTGAATGCTGAGTAAAAAGGAATCTTAATGCTTAAACAAAGAACAATAGTTTAAATCATTTGTCAAAACATCTATGGGGTCAAATTTCGGTATTTCAATTTGCTATAACTATATTTGAAAAAATTTTTTTTTTAAATATCACTGTTTTTTAAACCGGTTTCCCTCACAATTATCAGTAATAAAAATGCAAATTCTTTCCCGTTTTAAGTCCATAAAAAGTTTTGCATTCGATATGGACGGAGTTCTTACAGACGGAAATGTTTTGGTGGACAGCAATGACAATTGGTTGAGGCAAATGAATATCCGTGATGGCTACGCGCTGCAACTTGCTGCTAATTCCGGTTTCGAAGTAATGGTAATTTCAGGAAGCAGTTCTTCGTTTGTGCATGACCGTTTGAACAAGCTGGGTATAAAGGATGTGTATATGAATGTAAAAAACAAAGAAGATTTTTTGAAAAATATTGCTGCAGAAAGAAGAATTTCCTTAACGGAATTATTATATATGGGTGATGATATTCCTGATTATTTTTGTATGAAAATCGCTGGTGTCGCTGCTTGTCCTGCAGATGCTGCATTTGAAATTAAAGAGATTGCATCTTATATCTCTCCTTATGCAGGAGGCCATGGCTGCGTAAGAGACGTAATAGAGAAAGTTTTAAAATTGAATCATAAATGGACGCTAAATAATAATATCCCATCAACCTGATCTGCTAATTTTATTATTCCGTATGAAGATTCTTGTCGCATTTTTCAAACTAATCCGATGGACCAATCTTCTTTTTATTGTGCTTACACAAATGCTTTTCAGGTATTTTATTTTGCCGTTCGTTTACCTCGTCGGCCATCCGGGCTATGAAAGTATCAAACTATCTGAAGGATTATTTTATTTGTTGGTACTCGCCTCGGTTTGCATTGCCGGCGCCGGTTATATCATCAATGATTATTTTGATGTAAATATTGATCAGGTAAATAAATCTTCCAAAGTAATTATTGGAAAATATATAAAGCGAAGAACCGCAATTTTACTTCATGCACTGCTTTCCTTTGCCGGACTGGTTTTAAGCATTTATATCGGCTATAAAATCCATAATATTCTGATTCCTTTTTTTAATTTTTTCTCGATTGTGATTCTGTGGTTTTATTCAAGCACTTTTAAAAAGAAGATTCTCATCGGCAACATTCTCATCTCATTACTCACTGCCTGGGTCATCTTTGTACTCACTTTATCGGAGTATCGTTTTAGAATTTCCCCTCATGATATTGTATGGCAAAGGCTTTTAAAAGTTTCCTTTATCTATGCTGGTTTTGCTTTTATCATTTCCTTGATTAGGGAAGTGATAAAAGATATGGAAGATATGGAAGGTGACATGAAATATGGATGTAAAACAATGCCGATTGTGTGGGGATTGCCGGTTTCAAAAGTTTTTACGGGCGTGTGGATTGTAGTATTGGCAGGAGTTTTGGTGGCAATTCAAATTTATGTGGTGCAGTTTGGCTGGTGGCTTTCCGCATTGTATTCTTTCATTGCTATCATCATTCCACTCATTTGGGTATTGTGCAAATTGTACAAAGCAACTACTTCCCAACAGTTTCATCAGTTAAGCTCAGCGGTAAAACTGATCATGCTTGCAGGCATTCTTTCAATGATTTTCTTTTAATTTCTTTAATAAAAAATGAAAAAAATAATTTTAGCTTCTGGTTCTCCCCGCCGAAAACAATTACTTGAACTTGCCGAAATTCCTTTTGAAGTTATTGTCGCTTACACAGATGAAACTTATCCTTCCGAATTATCTTCTTCTGAAATCGCCATGCATATTGCCGAAAATAAAGCAATCGCAGTTCAGAATAAATTGCAAGTAAAAGATAACGGTGAGGCACAAACGATTATTGCGGCAGATACAGTTGTGGTTTTGGAAAATAAAATTATAGGCAAGCCAAAAAACCGGGAAGATGCGCTTGCAATTCTTTCGGATCTTTCAGGGAAAATGCACCAGGTAATTACAGGCGTTTGCATTTTAACCAAAGAAAATAAAATACTTTTTTCAGAAGAAACAGACGTAGAATTTTACCGGCTCTCTGCTTCGCAAATTGAATATTATATCGACCATTACAAGCCTTATGATAAAGCCGGCGCTTATGCCATCCAGGAGTGGATTGGAGCAGTCGGAATCAAATCAATAAAAGGTGATTTTTATAATGTAATGGGATTACCGGTAAGCAGAGTGGTAAGGGAATTGAATCTTCTTCAACCAAGCAACAAATAAAGCGGATTTTGATTCTGTTATTTGCAAATAATAAAGAAAGAGACGTCAATTCTTTTTCTATTCATAAAGCGATGCGTCTTTATTTTCGTATCCTTCATCTATTAATAAATTTTTTCCGTCAGCTGCTTCGGTAGCAAGAAAATCGCAGCGGTTATTGAATTTATTTTCCGCATGGCCTTTTACCCATTTAAAATGAATTTTATGTTTGCGTGAAAGTTGATAATAACGCAGCCATAGATCCTTGTTTTTTATGCCGCCTTTAAAATTGGTTCTGATCCATTTATTGAGCCAACCTTCCATTACAGCCTTCACCACATAGCTGCTATCAGAATAAATAACAATATCGAGATCCGTTTTTTTTAGAGCTTCAAGTCCGGCAATAACGGCCATCAACTCCATGCGATTGTTTGTAGTAAGGCGATAACCCTGGGATAACTCTTTACTGATGTTTCCCCAAAACAAAATGGCTCCATACCCGCCACGGCCCGGGTTTCCACGTGAAGAACCGTCTGTATATATTATGATTGAGTTTTGTGCCACTTATTTTTAACAGAGAACGATTTTATTATTGAACAGATATCTTCATGTAACATAAACATCCTCTATAAAGAAAAATTCGACGGGTTTATTTTTAAGAACAGTAATAGACAGCACATCAAACTGGATCAGTTTCCATTTTGGATTTAATAAAAGAAATTCTTCGGCTGCATGAATCAGATTTTCTATTTTCTTTTTTGAGACGTCATTTTCCGGATAGCCAAATTTTTGTGTTCTCCGTGTTTTTACTTCAATAAAATGCAAGGTATTATTTAAAGATGCAATCACATCTACTTCCCAATGTCCATGCCGCCAGTTTTGGTGAAGAATCGAAAACCCTTTTTTCAAAAGGTATTCTTTGGCCATATTTTCTCCCAGCAAACCTGTGTTGTTGTGATGTGCCATGCAAAGAGATGAAATGTGAAAATTTATTTTTCAACAGCAATAAGGCTTGTAGATTTTTTTGTCATAAGGTAATAACTTCCAAATAAAATTGCAGAGAATACAAAAGTAGATGCAACACTCCACGGATAAAATGGTAAACCGTCTGAATAGCACATCATTAATCCTGCAAAAGTTTTTGGTCTTCCCAAGCCGGCCAATGGAGAAGAACTGGCCCAAACAAAAAAGTTAGAAGCCAGGAAATAAGCTGTTGGCGCTGCAATGGAAGCGAGCGCAATCTTTTTTACATTTAAATTTTTGATGAAAAATCCAAATATGGTAAGGCCGCCAAATAATACATAATTCAATGCCTGGCCTTCATAAAAACCATACATGGTTCCTACCCCGTTAATATATAACAATTGATACAAACAGTCTGAAACAAACATTGCCAAAAGCGGAAGCAGGAAAGCAAATTTTTTATCTTTAATAATAGCCCCACCAAAAATAGCCATAGCAATTTGCGGAG
>JAICYZ010000228.1 GCA_025933935.1 Chitinophagaceae bacterium | reverse complement strand
CCTATATAACCAACTATTCCACACATAAAATTTCAAATATTTTAAGGCACAAAATAAGCAAAAACTACTTATTCATTGCTTTAAAAAAGAAAAATGAAACGTATTGGAGTAAATATAAATGATCGATATCTTAAGGCCGGCAAGGCAACAAATAAAGGCGATTCCTGTTTTTCATTTATATAAAAAAGCACGTCCAAATGAACGAGCTTTAATTTGTTTTGTTGTTTTCAATTCTTTATTCGTCTCTTCTTTCCGGCTTCAATTCCCTTACCGTTTGTGCAGGCTTCACCACGTTTATTTCACTATTTTGTCTTACCACTGGTCTTGTATTTTGCTGTGCCTGGCGCACTTGATTTGTCTGCCTGTTATTAGAAGGAGTTGTATTACTAAACCTTCTCACAGGGGCCGTTGGTGCCTGGTAGACATTATTAGTTGGTGGAGCAGGATGTAATTGCTCATCTTTTCTTACCGGTTCCCTTGACTGGCTATTCTCGGGTACTGTATTCCTGTTTACCGGTTGATTTTCACTCTGACGAAATGTTCTACTTGGCGGAGTATTTTCTGCCGCATTATTTTGAGGCTGAGGATTTCTGATTACCGGATTTTGTTGTGGGCGATTTTCCGGCCGTTGATATTGCGGAGAAACTCTGGAAGGTGTATTGTTGTTGTTAGGTGTTACTCTTTGAGGAACATTTACCGGTGGTTCATTCCGGTTGATCTGCGGAGTTTGTTCTTTGGGAAATTGCCTTACCGGAGCGGATTGTTCATTAGTTTCACTGTTTCTGTTAGGCACGTTATTCTGTGGAGTCCTGATCTGATCAGGAGTTATCACTCTTTGTGGACGTGCATTTGAACTATTTGTAGCAGACTGGTTTACTACCGGCCTGTAAACTCTGAGCGTATTATTGGTTACCTGTGGAGCTCCCGGTTTGCTTGCTTCAGCCAAATTATATTGCCTGATTCTGCTACCACTGGTTTGTTCTACTTCTCTTACCGGAGGTCCGGGGTTATAAGCAGGACGTGTGCCATTACCATTATTTATAACTGTATTATTGATAATGGTAGTATTGTTGATTATCGTTACGTTCCTGGATGGATTTACATAGTAATTATTGAGACGCGCACTACTCATATAACGACTTGGCACAAATGCCCAATTATTATATGGAATGGAACCTACGGAAATGTCTGCGTTCATGCCAGGGCCTAAAGGAGCCCAGCCATAATAATCGCCACCTCCCCGCCAGCTAACCCATGCCGGTGCCCATTCATAACCAGGAACCCACATCCAGCCATACGACATATCCTGCATCCATCTGCCATAGTGAAATGGTGCCCAACCCCAATTGTAATCAGAAGCCCAGGTCCATCCATAGTTGGTATAAACCCAATGGCCATTGGTATAATAAGGGCGGAAACCAGGCTGAGAAGGAATCCAAACATAGCCATATCCTCCGTAGTTTATCCAGTTTCCATAAGGACTGAGATCGTTGTAAAATTGTTGATAAGTAATTTGTTGCTGTTGTTGCTGTGAATATGTCTGATCATAATCATCCGGATTGCCCTGGTAATATCTCGAACTGGTACAGGAGGAAATCCCTATAAGGATCAGAAATAATGAGATGTTGTATAAATGTTTCATGATTTTTCTGTTTAAATGTTAGACTGCAAAAAGTAAGCAGGTTAAAAACGTTTGAAAATCAAACACTTTCTTTAACGACTTATTAACGCATATATGAAATCAAATCTTGTGCTAACAATTTTTTAACGCCAAATTTTATTATAACACTTACGAAAAATCAAAAACGTTCTTACTTCTTAGATAAAATTTATAACCATCCGTTACTAAAAAAATTAGAAAATCAGTAGCAAAAAAAGTATCTTCGTGGTATGTCAACTTATAGAGAAATTTTATTAAAAAAATACCATTACGAATACCAAAAACTAAATGAAAAGCAGCGCCAGGCGGTAGATACAATTGAAGGGCCGGTGATGGTGATTGCAGGACCGGGCACTGGGAAAACTCAAATTCTTGCAGCAAGAATCGGAAAAATTTTGCTGGAAACAGATGCCCTTCCACAGAATATTCTGTGCCTTACCTATACCGATGCCGGTGCTATTGCCATGCGGAAAAGATTGCTCCAATTTATCGGCCCCGATTCTTACAAAGTAAATATTTATACATTTCATGGATTTTGCAATGATGTCATTCAGCAAAATTTATCGCTGTTTGAAAAGTCTGTTTTAAATCCGGTTTCCGAGCTGGAAAGCATTCAGCTTTATAAAACACTGATTGATAACCTACCGAAAAACAATTTGTTGAAAAGATATCGCGGCGATGTGTATTATGAAATAAAAAACCTGCGCAGTTTATTTTCAACCATGAAAAGAGAAGGCTGGACTCCGGAATATATTGCAGGTTGTATTGATCAATATTTAGAAAAAATAAAAGATAAGGAAGAGTTTAAATTCAAACGGGGCTCAGTAAAATCTGGCGCAATAATCGGCGATTATAATTCCAAATATTATAATGAAGTAGCACGAATGGAAAAACTTTGTGCTGCAGTGAATGAATTTTATCATTTGCAGGAATTGATGAAGCAGCGTGGACTGTATGATTTTGACGACATGATTAATTGGGTGATCCAGGCTTTTAAAGAAAATAAAAACGTTTTGTCAGGTTACCAGGAAAAATTTCAATATATTTTGGTGGACGAATACCAGGATACGAGCGGCACACAAAATGAAATTGTAAAACTGCTGATCAGTTTCTGGGACGAACCAAATGTTTTTGTGGTAGGCGATGATGATCAGAGTATTTTCCGTTTCCAGGGCGCCAATGTTGAAAACATGGAAAATTTTGCCAACAGTTATGAGAACCTTTTAAAAATTGTGCTTTGTGATAATTACCGGTCTACCAAACCGATACTCGACATTTCAAAATCATTGATTGACAAAAACGAGGAGCGCCTGATTCACAAATTTCCAGGCTTAACTAAAGAATTAATTTGTTCAAAAGATACGTTGAAAGAATTAACCGAATTGCCCGTTATTACCGAATACAATACGATCAAAGATGAGATGGCCGATATTACCAATAAGGTTCAAAGCCTGATTGAGCAAGGGGTAGCGCCGGGAAGAATTGCGGTTATTTATAAAGAAAATATTTACGGGGAGCAATTGATGAAATATTTCCGGATAAAAAATATACCGGTTTATTCTAAAAGAAGTATTGACATTCTCTGTGATCCTTTCGCAAAAAAAATCATTCAAATCATGCGATATCTTGCCGCAGAGCATGATATTCCTTATGGCGGTGATGAAATTCTTTTTGAAATTTTACATTTTGATTTTTATAAAATTCCGCCGATAGAGATTGCAAAACTTACTATAGAAGTAAATGAAAAAAATTACGGCGGCCATAAAACTTCTCTTCGTAAATTATTGTATGAAAAGTCAAATGCAGTTGCCCGCGATCTTTTTGACACTGGCATTCTTCCTTCTTTGAAAAATTTCAGTAAGACAACTGAACAGTTGATAGCAGACGTTTCCAACGTAACGCTTCAACATCTTTTTGAAAAAGTAATCCATGCCGGGATACTTTCCTACATCATGAAAAGTGAGGAAAAAATAAGATTGTTGCAAATCCTCACCGCGCTTTTTGATTTTATAAAAGAAGAAACTTCGCGTAATCCGATGCTGGATCTGCAGGGATTGATTGATGTGATTGACATCATGAGAAAAGAAAAAATTCCATTGCCTTTAATAGAGTATTCAGGAAACAGCGCCGGCGTAAACCTGCTCACGGCCCACGGTTCTAAAGGTTTGGAATTTGAATACGTTTTTATTACCGGGATGAATGCACATTTATGGGAAAAGAAAAAAAACAACAATAAAGGATATAGCTTTCCAGACACTTTATTTTCCACGCTTCCAACCGGCAACAAGGAAGAAGAGTTGCGCCGGTTATTTTATGTGGCGCTTACCAGGGCTGAAAAAAAACTTGGCATATCTTTTATAAAAATAAAACCGGATGGAAAAGACGCAGAGCAATCCATGTTTGTCGCGGAACTTATTGAAGCTAATAATTTAGAAATAAAAACAATTCTTTTGCCGCAGGAAGAGCTAATGGAATATGAACTTTTAAACTTCCTTCCACAGGCGCCTGAAATAGAAAAGGCGGAAGAAGATTTTATCAATTCCGCTCTCGAGAAATATGTAATGAACGTTACTTCATTAAATAATTATGTCGAATGTCCGCTTGCATTTTATTTTAAAAACCTGATCCGCATTCCTTCCGGTAAATCTGAAACTTTAGAGTTTGGTAGCGCCATTCATTTTGCCCTTCAAAAAGTGTTTGAAGAAATGCAAAAAAACGAAAAGCAACAATTTCCTTCAAAAGAAAAAATGCTGGATTTTTTCAAATGGTACATGAAAAGGCATCGTGAAAATTTTACGCTGGAAGCATTCAACAGGAGAATGGAACAGGGTGAAATTGTATTGAGCGATTATTATGATCAATACATGGATAAGTGTAATAAAATTGTAGCGATAGAACGCAATATCAAAAATGTGATGAATGCAATTCCAATAAAAGGGAAAATTGATAAAATGGAATTTACCGGCAAGGAAGTAAATGTGGTAGATTACAAAACCGGAGATGTAAACAGTAAATATACAAACAAGAAATTATTGGCGCCAAATCCTGATTATCCAAACGGAGGCGATTATTGGCGGCAGGCGGTGTTTTATAAAATACTGATTGATAATGTGGATGGCAAAGACTGGAAAGTAGTAAGCGCTGAATTTGATTTTGTAGAGCCGGATAAAAACAAAGCTTTTCAGAAAAAGAAAATATTTATTGAACCATCAGATATTGAGACAGTAAAGCAACAAATAACCGAAGTTTGGAATCGCATTCAGGCCCGCGATTTTTATACCGGTTGCGGCAAAGAAGATTGTACCTGGTGCAACTTTGTAAAGGAAAATAAACTGGCGATTGCATTGCATGATATTGTGGAGGAAGAAATTTAGATTTAAAATCATCATGTGGAAAATGTCAGTGGTATCTGGAAAATGTCTCTTAATTATTTGATTAAATAATGAATGACATTCGACAGTAAAAGGACAAATAACTTAAATTTCGATTTTTTATCCGGCATTAAAAATCACCAAATCAATACTCCAAACTTTTTTGTATTTTTAATAAAAACAACAAGATGTCATCTATATCGGAAAATATCAAAAAATTACCAATGTCAGAAAAAGCGGAACTTTTTTACTTGCTGCGTGAAGACGAAGAATTAGAAAACTACCTGATTTCAAATGACCAGCTTTATAAAGAGATAGGCCGCCGTGATAAGGCGTATGCCGAAAAGAAAATATATTTAACTACCAGACAAGAACTTTCTGACAGATTGAAGCAAATGAGAGATGGTTTATAATGTGCTATCTTCAATATGAATCAGTTTCAGAATACATGAGTGGTTTTAAAGGTTTACTTTCAAGATATAAAGTATCAGGATCAAAATCAATTTCATTATTCCACGCTATTGTGCCGTTTGCGATTTTTACATTACTGCAAAAAGATTCATCTTTTAAAATTTCATAAACAGGATATGAAAGATAAGGGAAAAGATTAAATTCCTTTTGCTCGCCATTTGTGAACGATAAAATTAATTTATACGGTTTTTTGTAAACAACATTTTTAATTCTTGGGTTCATATTTTTTATTTTAAAGGATCTATTTTAAAAATATTATTTCCTGAAACAGCCAACTGCCAGTTAGCCATTAAATCTTCTTTATGTATTTCAATCCATGCCTGAATTAATTTTTCTTTATTAGCAGGCATAGAGCCTTCAAGAAAAGTACCATTTGGAATTTGATAAACTGCTTCCTTTTCTCCATATTTTACATGAATATGAGGTGACTTGTGTTGTTTTGAATCAAGATAATACATAGAGATTATCAAACCGTAAAACATAGAAATTACAGGCATACTAGCTACTTTAGTTCAAATTTAATAAAAAAACATCTTGTAAAAGTCACAGAGATCCCTTGATACCTATTCTGATACAAGAAGCATTAAATATTTAATTTTTATTTAGGAACCAGAAAAATCAATATCTATGCAAAGAAGTTAAGTTTGCTTTTCTGATGAAAATTTATAATTCTATAATTATTTTATTGGCTGTCGCGTTTTGTTATCTTCT
>JAICYZ010000244.1 GCA_025933935.1 Chitinophagaceae bacterium | reverse complement strand
GATGCAGTGATGAATTTCTTTTCATTGGTATGTTTTATCGAATCTGCCGAAGTCATTTCGCCGTCTTTGAAGCGATTTATAAGATCATGCTCGTACACTTCTATTCCCTGGCTGTAGGATTTTTGGATGCTGCGACCGAGCGGAGTGTAATATTTTGCTACTGTCAGTCGTAAACCAGCACCATCGCTCAGTTGATATTGTTCCTGAACCAATCCTTTTCCAAAACTGCGCCTTCCGACAACGGTAGCACGGTCCCAATCCTGCAAAGCTCCTGTTAATATTTCGCTTGCTGAGGCAGTTCCTTCATTTATCAAAACAATCAGTTTCCCTTTTTCAAAAAGGCCGTCCTTTTCACACAAGTATTCCTTTTTGGGTGAATGAGCACCTTCCGTATAAGTAATTAGTTTTTTATCATTCAAGAATTCATCAGCAATGTTGGTCGCCTGGGTAAGAATGCCGCCACCATTATCTCTCAGGTCGAGGATAAGACTTTTCATTCCTTCTTTTTGTAATTTTTCCATCGATTGCATAAATTCCTTGTAAGTAGTTTCAGAGAATTTATTCAACCGGATGTATCCGACCGTATCAGCAATCATATAGGCAGCGTCGAGGCTGTAAAGCGGGATGGGACCGCGTGTAATTGGAATGGGAATTTGCATACCATTTCTAAAAACAGTGATGGTTACATTTTTGCCTGCTTCTCCTCCAATCAATTTTCTCAATTGTTCTGAAGTGATATTTTTTCCTGCAACGACAGAGTCATCTACTTTAATGATCTGATCGCCAATCAATAACCCCGCTTTTTCAGAAGGCCCTTTTGGTAAAACATTCACCACATTTACAGTATCATTAATAATGTTAAATTCTATGCCAATGCCAAAGAATTGCCCTTCCAAATCTTCGTTTACCATTTGTAATTGCTGAGCAGGAATATAAACAGAATGTGGATCGAGTTTGGAAAGTATCGTTTGTATCGCCAGATTTCCGAGTGAATCTATATTTTCATTGTCGACATATTTTCTTTTGATAAGATCCAGAACCTGCTGAACCGGCCTTTCTTTCTCAACGAAAAAAATGCCGTTGTCAGGCATATTTCCTTTGATTCTGTAACCGATAAACATGCCGGCAATCATGCATATACTCAACAACAACGGCAACCAAACCTGTAACTTTTTATTGCGCATACTCTTCTTTGTTCTATTTTTATTTTTTTTAGAAGGTGCAAATTTCCTCAATAAACATGATAAAATGATAAGTCAGACAAAATTGATCGCAGACAGCGGTTCGACGAAAACAGAATGGTGTCTTTTGAAAAACAATAAATCTACACTTTTTACAACCCAGGGAATGAGCCCGTATTTTGTAAATGGAGAACAGGTGGAGGAAATTATTAAAGCAGAAGTTTTGCCTCTTTTGAAAAAAAATAAAATTGATGAGTTACATTTTTATGGAACCGGTTGTAAAAATCCCGCCAATCTGAAAATGTTTAAAAAAGTATTTTTCAAATTATTTCCAGCGTCTTTTATTGAAGTAGACAATGATCTTTCCGGCGCGGCAAAAGCGCTTTGTGGAAATGATGAAGGTATTGCCTGTATTTTGGGAACCGGTTCTAATTCCTGCTATTATAATGGGAAAAGAATTGTAAAAAACAGTCCCGGGATTGGTTTTATTTTAGGCGATGAAGGCAGTGGCGCCTATCTCGGCAAAAAAGTAGTACAGCATTTCTTATATAATCTTTTTGATGATGATTTGCGAGCAAGATTTGATGCGAAATTTGAAACAACGGATTCAGCAATCCTGGAATCTGTTTATAAAAAACCTTTGCCAAACCGCTACCTTGCCTCGTTTGCAATTTTTCTTGCCGAAAACCGTGGCCATTATATGATCGAAAATATAATTGAAGATGGCCTAAATGATTTTTTTTACACACACATAATTACATATCGTAAAAGTGCAAATTTACCTGTTCATTTTACCGGCGGAATTGCTTATGGTTTTAAAGATGTGGTGGCACAGCTGTGTAAAAATTATGACTTGCAATTAGGAAGTATTTTGAGAAGTCCCATGGAAGGATTGATTAAATATCATACGAATGTGAAAATGGAAAACGTAAAAGCTTTAGAGCAAACGAAGAAATAAGAAGATTTTTAAATATCTGTTACAAATGAAATTTTTGCTGCTCCAAATCCTTCATTTTAGATCACATTTATTCGTTAACTAATCCTTATATCGAAAATGTCAAATTTTTAAATGAATTATCTTTGCATTTTAAATAAAATATATGCTGGACAAAATAAGTGATGCAATTGAAGATATAAAAAAAGGAAAATTAGTAATTGTAGTGGATGACGAAGATCGTGAAAATGAGGGCGACTTTATTACTTCTGCACAAAACGTAACTCCGGAAATAATTAATTTTATGAGCAAGCATGGAAGAGGCCTGATATGCATGCCACTTTCTGAACAAAGATGTGATGAATTGAATCTGGGTATGATGGTAAACAAAAATACCGCGCTTCACGCTACACCTTTTACCGTAAGTGTGGACCTCTTAGGACATGGCTGTACAACCGGAATTTCCGCTCATGACCGTGCGAAAACTGTTCAGGCAATCATTAATCCTGAAACACAGCCAGAAGATCTTGGTAGACCAGGCCATATCTTTCCTTTGAGAGCAAAAAATGGTGGCGTTTTAAGGAGAACCGGCCATACCGAGGCTACGATTGATTTGGCAAAACTTGCGGGCCATGCTGAAGCAGGTGTTTTGGTCGAAATTATGAATGAAGATGGAACCATGGCGCGTTTGCCTGAGCTTCGTAAAATAGCCGATAAACATGATTTAAAACTAATTTCTATAAAAGATTTAATCGCTTACCGTTTAGAAAAAGAAACGCTGATTAAAGAAGAAGTGAGGGTAAAAATGCCGACTAAATATGGCAGTTTTGAATTGATTGCTTTTACCCAGTTGAATACGGGCGAAGTTCACATGGCTTTGAAAAAAGGCGATTGGAAAAAAGACGAACCGATATTGGTACGGGTGCATTCCAGTTGTATGACCGGTGATATCCTTGGGTCACTTCGCTGTGATTGCGGCGATCAGCTGCATAATGCCTTGAAGATGATTGAGGCCGAAGGCAAAGGGCTTGTTTTGTATATGAACCAGGAAGGCCGCGGCATTGGGCTTTTGAATAAATTAAAAGCTTACCAATTGCAGGAACAGGGCATGGATACGGTGGAAGCTAATTTAAAATTAGGATTTTCAATGGATGAACGCGATTATGGAGTAGGTGCGCAAATTTTAAGAAGTTTGAACATTTCTAAATTAAAACTCATTAGCAACAATCCTAAAAAGAGAGCCGGTCTGCTTGGTTACGGTCTTGAAATTGTTGATACTGTTCCAATAGAAATTTTACCAAACAAGCACAACGAAAAATACCTCGAAACCAAAAGAGATAAGATGGGGCATAAGATTTTGGCGAAATAGTCAAATTTAAATTCACGGTTCAAAGTTGAAAGTTGAAGGCAGGGAATAGAGAATCTGCGGTATTTGTTTGTTTACTGCAAATCATTCTGCTCAAATCAATACTTTTTAATCAACCCTGCTACAATTTTATCAATTGGTAACGTTACATTTTCTTCAGAAAAATCTTTCAGATCAATAAAACGAAACGTCTCAATAGACGTTTTTTCTTTATAAATTTTCAATTGCTCTTCTGTAAAATCAAACGCCTTTTCTCTCATGGGAAATTTGATCGGCTCTAATGGTTCTACGTAATAATAAATCGAAATAATCTGTTGTTCGGGGTTAAAGGCGCTTTGCTGATAATAATCTGTTGTATAAAGATGCGCTCCAACTTCAATTGCCAGGTCCATTTCTTCCTTAAATTCGCGTTTCAAACAATCGCGTGTCCCTTCCCCAATTTCCATTCCCCCACCGGGAAATTTAGTATAATATTTTTCACGGATATGTTCATCACTTACCAGGATTTGTTTTTTTTGATTTATGAAAACTCCGTAAACACGCAAATTAAACATGGTTAATCTTTTAAACTTATTTCTCCTGAAAATACAAAAGTAGCCGGGCCGCCCAATAAAATATTTTTAAATTCTGTTTCACTTATCTTTTCAAATTCAACACTTAAATCTCCACCTTTTGTTTTTACCTCTACACGGTTAAATCCGTTATCATTATGGGCAGCCATAAGCGCTGATGCAGTTACGCCGGTGCCGCAACTTAAAGTTTCGTCTTCCACACCACGTTCATAGGTACGCACATAAATTCGATCCTCAGTCAGGGTCTGCACAAAGTTCACGTTGATTCCTTTTTCTGCAAACGGCTTGCTGTAACGGATCTTACGTCCTTCTGCTACTACATCGATTGCTTCTACATCTGCTACAAATTTTACATAATGCGGTGAACCCGTATTCAAAATGTAATGATCAAGTGAGAAATCAACGTTCTTTACATCATTCATTTTCAAGCTTATTTTTTTATCCAGATCTATCTTTGCGGTATGCACCCCATCAGTTGCTGAAAACAAGTATTCATTCTTTTTTATTCCCAAAAAAGAGGCGAATTGAACAATACACCTTCCACCATTTCCACACATGCTGCCTTCTTTTCCGTCAGCATTGAAATACATCATTTCGAAATCATAATCTTCTTTATTGTTTAATAACATGAGGCCGTCTGCACCAATTCCGAAATGCCGGCTACACATTTTTTTCACCTGTGCTGTAGTTATTTTGTTATAAATATTTTCTCTGTTATCAAGCAAAATAAAATCATTTCCTGTACCCTGGTATTTATCAAATTTAACTTTCATCTTTATAATTTTTCGGTTATAATTTCCAACGATTTTATAATTAGCTTCTCCACAAGTGAGAGTGAATCTTTACTGAAATTCTTATGAATACGATTGGCTATGATGGCACTCAGTGAAAGGCAATTATGTTGTAACGCCTTGCCTAATCCGTAGATAGCGGAAGTTTCCATTTCAAAATTGGTGATCCGGTGATGACCATATTCAAAAGAAGTAAGGCGATCTATTAGTTGCGGATTCGAAATTCCCAATCGCAAAATTCTTCCCTGCGGACCATAAAAACCGGGGCAGGTAACGGTAATCCCCTGGTGATATCCATCTACAAAATATTTCAACAAATGCATTGAAGCGCCCGAAATATAAGGCGCCGCAAAACCGTTGTGCAATTGTGTTTGCGTGAGAAAAGAATGAATCAATTGTTTTTCTTCTTCATTATTATCATGCAAATAAAAATTCATTAAATTATCAATCCCCAGGCCGTGTGTGCTGGCAACAAAGCTATCGACCGGAATGTCACCTTGTAAAGACCCGGAAGTGCCAATACGGATTATATTTAATTGAACCAGTTCGTCTTTGATCGCTCTTGTTTCAAAATCAATATTAACAAGTGCATCCAGTTCATTCAATACAATATCAATATTATCCGGACCAATGCCGGTGCTCACAATTGATATTCTTTTATTTCCCACATATCCGGTATGTGTTACAAATTCCCGGTGTTGTCTTTCAAATTCAACTTTGTCAAAATGCTTGCTGATTTCCTTCACCCGGGCAGGGTCGCCAACTGTAATTATATTTGTTGCACGTTCGTCAGGCTTTACATCTAAATGATAAATAGCTCCGCGTGAATTAAGGATCAATTCTGATTCGGCTATGCGCTGCATGTGTCGTTTTTTGTATGAATAACCAGTAGAGAAATTCTAACTTTTT
>JAICYZ010000223.1 GCA_025933935.1 Chitinophagaceae bacterium | reverse complement strand
ATTTCCTTTGTTGAGATACAATTTATTTGCGCCCTGGTTTGACGCAAAAAACAGGTCAATTTTTCCATCATTATTAAAATCTCCGGCGCCAATACCGGCACCATTATAGAAATAGAGGTATTTAAAAATATTGAATTGCTGCGTTGGTGTTAGCTTATTTTCAAAATGCAGTCCTGTTTTTGAATCGTTCATTAATTCAAATACCGGTTCAATATTTGATTTTGAATTGCACGCTGCAAAAAATAGAATCGTTAAAATAAAAAAGCTAAAAGCCGCGATTAAATTCTTCCATCGCCTTGAATAAAAAAAAGAAATAGGGTTCTTCATACTATCTAGATACGCGGTTTTTCGCAAGAGGTTTTTTTTCATTTTTTAGAATATAAGAAACCGGGTAATCATTGTTTCTCAGGAACAAAACATACGTTCCATCTTTTTGTGGAATTGTTACAATATCACGCACCATTCCTTCTACATTCAATCCGGTTTTCTTTTGCGTCACCCATTTAAAATTTCCTTTGCCATTATTTAATAAAACATCACCAAAACTCGCATCTAGTCTTTCAAACTGCGGAAGAAAAGTGAATAAGTTTCCACCGGTAACCAGATCGTTTTTCCCATCTCCATTTACATCCAATGCACGAATCGAATTTACCGATGAAAGTTGTGTCATTACTGGTAATTTTTCAATTTTAAAATTTCCGTTTCCTTCGTTGAGGGCAACAATTGAAGAAGGATAAGTAAAATTTTTTACCGTGCTTTTTTTGATCACATCTTCAGAAAATAATTCCTGGATTGATTTTTTTGCATAATCCTGGTGCTTCAGATTTTGTTTTTTGATTGACGGTATTTCATCCTGCATATCGCTTTTTAAAAAAACAGGAACATCTCTTCCGTCAATAGTGTAGGTAAGAATTTTATCCAGGCTGCCATTTTGATTAAAATCGTTGATCCATAATTTCACCGGGTTTGCAGAATCCGGACGCAAGTAAAAGTTTTCACCAATATTTCCAAAAATCAAGTCTGTTTTTCCATCCGCATTTACATCAGCAGCAGTAACGGTTTGCCATAATCCAAACAGGTTATTCAGATTGGATTTTATTTCTACAAAATGATCTCCCTTAAATGAAAATATCCTTGGCGCCATCCACTCGCCCGTTATCACTAATTCCTTCGTTGAATCGCCTGTAACATCGGCCCATACTGCACCTGTTACCATTCCGATACTCGCGATATCAGGATTTTTTGTTTTAGCAATATCGGTAAAATGTCCTTTGCCATCATTTACATAAAGATAGCTTGTGGGAGAAACACCGTATTCACGCGGATAATTTCTTCCTCCTACAAAAAGATCCGCGAAACCATCATGATTAAAATCGTTAGCAATCGCAACTCCTGTGTTCATGCCGTTTGCAGGAAAAGCATTGACGTCAATGGTGAAGTTTCCTTTGCCATCATTTTTATATAACCGGCTTTGCATTTGCCGGCTGAAAGTCTGATTCGCATTACCTCCCGGCCCTACATATAAGTCTAAATCGCCATCATTATCCACATCAAAAAATAAGACAGCATCATCTTCAAAATCGGTATATTGATCGAAAACCGGTTCTTTCTTTTTTATAAATTCTCCGGTTTTTGTCTGAAGGTATAATTGTCCCGGATGACCTTTTGTGCCACCAATATAAATGTCGTCAAGTCCATCGCCATTTACATCGCCGACGGCAGCTTTTGGCCCTTCCCTGGAAAGCATCTCAGGGATATTTCTTTCATAATAGAAATCGATGTTTTCATCTTCCTGGTGCTTTTCAAAATTATTTTTTACAGAATCAAAAATGGGATTATTAATTGTTTTGTTGAGCGTGTCAGAAAACAATTTTTCATTTAAAGGTTGTTGAATTACCAACACAGTATCCATGGGTGGATGTTCATATTTTGAAAACGTGCGATCAGGCCACATAATGATCATCGAATCTATTTTATGGTTTTTACCGAGTCCGATGATTTGTTTATAATCTACAGAAGATTGAAACCCGCGACTTGGAATTACTTCACGAGTGAGAATTTCCTTACCAGCATAAACTTTAATGATACTTCCAATTGCAAAGGTATTTTTTGACGTTCCTTTCAAAAAGACGCCGATAAAATTATTCTTATTTATTGTGCGGGAATTATTTTTATAAACAAACGCGGGACCGTTTTCATTATTCACTATGAGGTCGAGAGCACCATCATTATTGAGATCGCCATAGGCAGCGCCGTTGGAATATGATGGTTGCGTAAAGCCCCAGGACTCCCCAATATCAGCAAATTTTAAGTTGCCCAAATTTTTAAATACTTTATTGATCATTGGCGTTTGCGGGATCTTTTTGAGCACTTCATCCACACCTTCTTTTTTCCCAGTAAGCACCATTTTTTGAATCACATCATTTGCAAAAAAATCCATGAAATCAAGATTCGTTACATCGCGGTTGATGCCATTGCAAACATAAATATCATTGTATCCATCATTGTCGGCGTCAAACATTAATGCGCCCCAGCTCCAGTCTGTAGCGGAAACGCCACTAAAATTGGCGATGTCAATAAACTTACCGTTTTGATTATTTAACTGTAAACAATTTTTCACATATTGATAAGAAAAACCGGATTTTATTTTACTGTTGAACAAATCAATATTATCAAAAGAACCCATCGTTTTTAACCGGTAATCATTTTCCGGAAGCATATCTGTTGTAAATATTTCAGGATAGCCGTCATTATTTATATCAGCAATATCGGCGCCCATTGAAGACATACTCATATGCTGAATCCATTCGTCGGTTTCATCTTTAAAAGTTCCGTTTTTTTGATTGATGTATAAATAATCCCTTTCGTAAGAATCGTTTGAAACATACACATCCGGCCATCCATCGCCATTAATATCACCGACAGAAACGCCGAGACCAAAACTAATCAAACTGCTGTGAATGCCGGCTTGCTGTGTCACTTCTGTAAAATGGCCGTTATCGTTTCTGTACAAATGATTACCGCCGCCTTTTAGGAACGGAGCAACATTCCATAAAGAATCGGGAAGATCGCGCCTATTGGCATTGTTCAAAGTATTAACCGGAATCGGGCTATTGTTGATCATAAAACAATCAAGGTCGCCATCACCGTCATAGTCGAAAAAGGAAACCTGCGTTGTATATCCCACAATGTCCAAACCATACCGATGCGCTTCTTCCGTAAAAGTTCCATCATGATTGTTGATATATAATTTATCTCTTCTGTTGCCATTGGTCATATGTCCGGAATTGCAGATATATATATCCAGCCATCCGTCATTATTTATGTCAACTAAAGTAACGCCTGTGCTCCACATGCTATCCTGCTTCAATCCCGATTTTGCTGTTACATCCTCAAATTTAAAATTGCCTTTATTCAGGTAAACTTTATTTTCACCCATATTAGAAGTAAGGACAACGTCGGCGAGGCCATCATTATTTAAATCGCCAATGGCCACGCCACCACCGTTATAAAAATTGCGGAAAAGAAAACTGTTTTCCAGCTTTCCATCGGTTACTTCATTGTCGAAATTGATACCTGTATTTTCCATCAATTGAAAAAGAGACTCTTCTTTTTTCTTGTTGCACGAAAATAAAATCAGGAGAAGAAAAACCGCAGAAACGTACTTCATTAAATCTGTTTGAATAAGGAATAGAAATGGTATTTGTGAACTAAAGGTAATGTTTGAAGGTTGAAAGATAGTTATAAAAGCATGATATTTTTTTAAGCAATTTTATTTTTTAATTAAAATTTAAAAAACGCCAATTGCTGTTATTTCTTACTTTACTGCAAGGCATCATTATATTTTTAATCCTGACTTTTTTATAACAATTAAGTTTACATTTATTCCGAATTATTCAATCCAAAAAGTTTTGATACATGAAAAAAATCTCTGCCATCATTTTGTTTTCATTTTCTTTTTTCTTTTCTTTTTCACAAAAAACAGACACCTGGAAAATTGTTGCTGATAAAATTGATCCGAATAATTATTATGGAGAAACCGTTGCCAATGGAATGATTGGAATTGTTTCATCTGCCGAGCCTTTGAAATGTAAAACCGTTGTTTTGAACGGCGCCTATGACCAATATGGCCGTGGTATGGTGAGTAATTTTTTAAAGGGGTTCAATCTGGTAGACATGAATCTCGATATTGATGGTCATCGCATTGGTAGTGGAGATGCAAAAAATATGCGCCAGGTTTTGGATATGAAACATGCCAGTTTAAATACGACTTTTGATTACCTTGATAAAGCAACTGTTTCTTATACTTATTATGCCCTTCGCAATTTGCCATACAATGTGTTGGTGGATGTTACCATCACTGCAAAAAAAGATATCGAAATTATTCCGGCAAGCGTAATGGAAGCGCCGGATGCGCTGCGCGATGTGCAGAATTATTATAACCAAATCGATCGCCCTCATGTAAAAATAAGTTTGCTTTCATCAGTTGCCAAAAGTCCTACAGGGAAGTTGACTTTTGGTTCGTGCACTACTTTTTTGTTTGATGAACCCTCCGGATCAGAGCCCGAATTGATACACGAGATGTGGGATAATAATATGCATCTTGCTAAGTTCAAAAAAAATTTAAAAGCCGGAACTGTTTATCATTTTGCAATAGCAGGAGCTTCCATAACTTCTGCCCAGGTTGATGATCCATTGAATGAAGCGGAACGTTATGTTATTTATGCAAAGCTGCAGGGAACACAAAAATTAATTCAATTTCATGATACAGCCTGGGATGATTTATGGAAAAGCGATATTGTAATTAATGGTGACGAAGCAAGCCAGCGCGATGTTCATTCTGCCATGTATCATTTATATTCTTTTGTAAGATCCGGAACGGCTTATAGTCCGTCGCCAATGGGTTTGAGCGGTCTTGGGTATAATGGCCACGTTTTTTGGGATGCAGAATTGTGGATGTTTCCGCCGATACTTGCCTTGCATCCTGAAATGGCTAAGAGCATGCTGGAATACCGCTATCAAAGATTGGCTGAAGCAAAACAAAACGCATTTGCACATGGATTTAAAGGCGCCATGTATCCGTGGGAAAGCGCTGCGAGCGGTTATGAAGAAACACCGGTTTGGGCATTGAGCGGTCCGTTTGAGCATCATATTACTGCTGATGTAGCAATAGCTGCATGGAATTATTATTGTGTAACGCAGGATACAACGTGGCTTCGTGAAAAAGGATTTCCGATTATAAAAGAATGTGCTGATTTCTGGACAAGCCGTGTTGAAAGAAACGGCCCCGGTCATTATGATATAAATAATGTCGTTGCAGCCGATGAATGGGCCGAGAATGTCGACAACAATGCCTTTACCAATGCGGCAGCAAAAACGAATTTGAATGATGCAATAATGGCAGCAAAAATTTTAAATGAACCCATAGATACCGATTGGGTCAATGTAGAAAAAAATATTCCTATTTTAAAATTAGCGAATGGTGTTACCTCAGAATATGCGGGATATAACGGGATCAAAATAAAGCAGGCCGATGTGAATTTGCTTGCTTATCCACTAAAAGAAATTTCTGATCCTGCACAAATAAAAAAAGATCTTGAATATTATGAAAGCCGTATTGGCGAAGGCTCTCCTGCAATGACACACGCAATTTTTGGAGTTTTATATGCAAGGCTGAACGAGCCTGCTAAAGCGTTTGATGCATTTGAAAAAGCATATATCCCCAATAAGCTGCCTCCCTTTGGAGTGATGGCAGAAACAGCCGGAGGAACAAACCCTTATTTTGCTACCGGTGCGGGTGGTTATTTGCAAAGTGTTCTTTTTGGTTTTGGTGGATTAGATATTACTCCAAATGGTATTGTTCAATTAAAAACTACTTTGCCTAAACAATGGAAGTCATTAACATTAACGGGAATCGGAAGAGATAAGAAGACTTTTGTGGTGAAATGATTTTTCACATAACTGTTTGCAGTAAAAGAACAAAAACATCATAATCTTATTTTATTTCCATAAGAATCACTTGCAGATTTTTTACCTGAAATTGTTTGATTTCGTTTTGCCAAATTTAGCCGATTGAAAAAATGTTATTTCTTCGTGATATACCAAGCATTTCTTTTATTGAAGTGTAAAAGGCAGAAAAATCATTATCTTGGCGAATATTTTATTAATACTTTCTTAATCTTTAATTTAAAATCTATTAAACGTGAAAATTAGTTTTAGTATAATCACTGCCGCGTCAGCGATGTTAATTATCAGCAGTTGTGTAAGTACCAAAAAATTTAATGCATTGCAGTCCAGCTATAATAGCCT
>JAICYZ010000132.1 GCA_025933935.1 Chitinophagaceae bacterium | reverse complement strand
GCATTGGTAATTCCCTTTATAAAATTGTGCGGCATGGTAAAGCCAATGGTAACATTTTTAACGCGTGCATAAGTTCCGTCATACAACCACCGTGAATCATATAGTCCGCCCGTAGTTCCGTCAATCCTTGGAGTTTGACCATCTCCCGGATCGGCCTCAGAGCGCCAGCGGTTTCTCCAACGGCCTAACGCATTTCCCAATGTTCCCATTCCCGGCCGGTCAATTGCCCTTCCTATTAAATCATACACCATATTGCCCCCGGATGCCTGGATGAGAAAAGAGAGATCAAAGTTTTTAAATGTGAAATTGTTATAAATACCCCATGTGGTCGTCGGGTCGGGTTGTCCCATAAGTGTGCGGTCGTCAGAATTAATAACACCGTCACCATTTACATCCTTATATTTAACATCTCCAACGATGTTTGTTGACATATGAGGGCTGGATTCCAAATCTTTTTCATTCATATAAACTCCGATGGCATCATACATATAAAACTCGTTTACCGGTTGCCCTACTTCATCTATCTGTGTTTGATTACTAAACCCGGTATGAATAGGAGCATTTCCAACACCTAATGCAGTGATTTTATTTTTGTTGAAACTCACGTTAATACTCGTCTGCCATTGCAAAATACCGGTAAGATTCCTTGTGTTCAATTCGAATTCCCAACCTTTGTTCGTCATATGGCCAATATTTTCTGTACCACTTGCAAAACCAGTAGCGAGGGCGAATGGAACATTCAATAACATATCTGTTGTTAATTTATCGTAATAATCTGCAGACACTGAAATCCGGTTATTAATAAATGCCATATCCACTCCATAATCAGCAGATCTTGTTTTCTCCCAATGTAAATCCGGATTAGAAATACTGGTCGGCACATATCCATTCGCTAAGGCATTTCCAAAAGAATAATTGGCCGAGCCAATGCCGCCATAGGCAAGATAATCTTTGATATCATTGTTTCCATTGTATCCGTAAGACGCTCTTAATTTCAATTGACTTATCCAGGTTACTGAATTTAGAAATGACTCCTGGGCTACATTCCAGCCAACTCCTATTGCTGGAAAATTACCCCATTTAACACTGGAGCCAAATTTTGAAGAACCATCTCTCCGGATACTCGCGTTGAGCAGATACTTGTCTTTATAGTCGTATTGTACTCGCGCCAGGTAAGATACAAGCGTGCGCTTCAATTCACCGGTTGAGGAAGCGGTAACAGTTGAAGTAGCATTGTTTAATGTTGTCAGTTCATCATTTGCAAATTTGCTGGCACTCTGGCTTGTGCTCACTGCGTTTGTTTGTTCTGCGCTATACAAAGCCATTGCATTTATATGATGATCGCCAAAAGAATGCTTATAAGACAATAAGGATTCCAGTAGGTAATACTGGCTGTTGGAAGTGGTATAACTCCCTGAACTGTTCGCGCCAGGTACCTGGCCGAGGCCAATAGAAGGATGATACGTTTTATGATTTTGCTGGTCGGTATTCCATGCGCCCGATACTTTAAGTGAAAGTCCTCTATAAATATCTGCCTGCAAATACATATTTGAAAGTAAGCGTTGCCGGTTCAGTTCATTTGTTGTCAAACGTTGATACGCAACAGGGCTTTGTGTGGAACCTGCAAAATAATAACGCCCGTAAGGAGCAACCCCTGAATTGATTCCTGCATCTTTCTCGACAACCGGGGCCATAGCCAGTACATGATGTGACTGCGCATCTTTCCCATCAACATTACCACCTGCATTCCAGGAATAAGATGGCGCCAGTTCCAATCCCATTTTTAGAAAATTATTCAACTTCGCTTCAAAATTTGCACGAACAGAGAACAGTTTATAGTTTGAAGCTGTTGCAATACCATCCTGGTCTAAATAATTTCCGGAAACCCGGTAAGTCAATTTATCGGTACCTCCGGAAGCGGACAATTGATAATTCGCTATCGGCGCATTACGGTAAAACTCATCCTGCCAATCAATGTAACTTAAACTGTCGGTACCAAGCCCCCAACGCGGATCCGGTATGTAAGTAGCGCTCTTTTGCGTGTTCAAATTCGTTTGTCTTATAGAAATCGGATCGCTAGCACTCCAGTTGAGCCCTGATTGTAATCCTCTTTTAACATAAGCAGAATCCTGTACCTGCTCATACATATCTATCCATTCAGGACCAGATAACAGATCCATTTTATTTGCTAATTGCTGGATCCCATAATAGCCGCTAAAACTAAACCTGGTTTTCCCACTTTTGCCTTTTTTGGTCGTAATTAAGACTACCCCATTTGTTGCCCTCGAACCATAAATGGCTGTTGAGGCCGCATCTTTTAAGACTGCTATAGAAGCAATATCTGTTGGGTTAATGTCACCAAGATCGTCAACGGGTACGCCATCTACTACATATAAAGGATCAGTACCGGAATTTACAGAAGCTGTACCGCGTACTTTTATTTGCAATGCTGCTCCCGGCGCTCCGGTGGTTGTTCTTACCTGCACGCCGGCCATTTGGCCCTGCATTGCCTGTGCTACGTTAGTCAGCGGCCGTTCTTCGAATTTGCTTGCATCTAATTGGGCTACTGATCCCGTAACATCTTTCTTATTCTGGGAGCCATATCCAACTACTACCACTTCGTTCAAACTTTTCTGATTCGGCAAAAGTTGAACGTTTAGGTTCCTCGTGGTACTTTTCACAGGAATATCTTTGGTAATATATCCGAGAAAGCTAAAACGCAACACAGAATTACCGGCCGGAACGGTAATACTATAGGAACCATCCCCTCCGGTAGCCGTACCGGTTTTTGTTCCCTGAACGACGACAGTAGCACCGGGAAGAGTTCGTCCGGTGGTATTATCTGTTACCACTCCGGAAATAGTAGTAGCCTGTTGGGCCAACACAAAGGAAGTAGATAATAATACAAAAAGGAAAGGCAAGAAAATTTTTCGGCAGACATTTGATTTTAAAAAGACTCTCATATTTTTTGTTTTATTTTAAATTTTTAACCTGAAGAGAACAAAGCAGTCTTCGCGCTTTGGATTATGTTTTACCTCTTTGAAGTTTCAAAAAGCACGAAGCAAACCGGTTTTTATAAGGTCGATCTTGAGTAAGATGGAATCGAAAATCGTTACAGCAACTTGTGAATTTTATTCTTTTCACATTGATACCGAAAAATCGCAAATTATATTTCAGTAATAAAAGCTCGTTTACTGGCAAAACAAACCATTAATAATTCTATTATAATACTTTATTAAGTGAACAGACGTGTCTGATTGTTCTTTCATTTTTTCGTTATGAACGGCGCTATTCCTGGAACCCGAAATTTGGAAGTTTTTATTTTTACAGCAACAGTCAATTTGTTTCGCCGAAACAATTATTTAGAATCTAAAACCTTTCAACAGATGCTCTTTTCGATGACATAAAATTAAGTTTATGTTAAATCTTAGCTATCATGTTCCATCCTGTGATATAAAAAATTAAGGCATCAAGTGCAAACCTTCACTCCTTACTTTCCATTCACCGTTTTTTGGTATTCCCGGATTTATACTTTCATTACCATCATAGCCTTTGCACATCATTGCAATAGCAGTGAGCAATCCGCCATTTCCAGGCAAATAAACAGTCAACCTCTGGCTCTGATAATTATGACCATTGAGCAAATAAGTATTTGTTTGAATGTTCATTAATAATGCTTCGATTGCTTTTTCCGGCATATCTAATCTTGTTGCAGTCATTGCTGTCATTGGAAAATCCCATCCCCATGTTTTATTCCAGTTCCAATTTTTCCATATCCAATTGAATGTATTTTTCATGATGGTTGTGTCGGCCATTGTGGTTAAAGGAAGTACTCCATAAGCTGCCAGTACTGATGGATGGTCTGTTCTGTATTCCGGATTTGTATAAGAATCGGTGGCACTTTCTGTAAAAATATACTTACCATTTTGTATGGGTAACGGAGATAGTTTTTTCAACACATCCGCCCATTTTTTATCAGGAAGCAATCCTAATCTTTTTCTCCATTTTTGTGCAGTTTCCAAAGCCCAATACCAATACGCTAATTCAAAAGTCGGATTATAAGTTTCCTCTGGTTTATATCTTTCCTGTGCTGCAATTACCCCTTTTCCCAACACATATTTTTTCTTTACAGAATCATAGCGCGCATAAGAGGCCATAAAATCTGCTGTGGCAAAAACAAGGTTTTTATATTTTTCTAAAAACCTCTTATCATGTTTATCACGATAAACCAGTTCTGCCAAATAAATAAAATGTGGCTGTTGCCAGATAAGAAATGCACCAACAGAAGAAGGCGCTTCATCACCATTATTATCAGTCATCTTTTGCCAGCGCACTCCATCATATCCTTGCCGCTTCGCTATTTTTCTTGCATTCGCTGCTGCTCTTGCATACCACGACATACTTTTTTCCAACAAATCCACATGGCCCCAAAGTGCAAAATGAACCGCATGCCACCAAAGCATTTCCATATGGAATTTTCCGAACCAGCTGTTATAAGTGAGCCCGGTTTCCTGTGGAGGATTGAAACCGGCACATTGAATTTTTGTCAGATATCGGGAAAGAACAATCCTTCTTTCCAATTCAAAGGCTCTTTTATCCTTACTGCCCGAAAAATCAATGGCACCGCCGGTTTCCCAGAACGACCGCCAATATTTTATGCTATTATTTTTGGTAGCCGTAAAAGAAGGCGCTGAAACAAAACTTCTTGTGGATTGAAACAGGCAGGAAAGCTGAAAAGTAGTATCATCTTTTGGCTCTATTAAAAAGTAGTGTGGTCTTTTCTCTTTCAAAAGAGCATTTCCCTTCCAGTTGAGATTGATAAAATACCTGGTAGAATCTAATTGATGTTCAATGATTGCACTCTTATTTGTTTGATCGAGAATAAAAGACCGATGCTTATTTTCATCTTTCCAATTATTACCCATATCTGCCCACGCTCCTGTCGGATAAGGCAGGCGAATCCTGATCTTTAGCCGTCCCTGTCTTAATAAAATTGATTTTACTTTTACGGAAATCGCATCTTCCTGCTGGTGGCCATAAGTAATTACATCAACCGGAATATTTTCAACCTGAAAAGAAGAATGTATCTCTCCTGTCCACATGTTGAGAGTTTGCCTGATATTCATGATATCATTGATCGTCGCAAGGCTTCCATCCTTTTTGACGATTTCAAAACCAATATTTCCCAATTGTAACCGGTGTGGATTTTGCCGAAAATAATCTGCTGTTGCTTTATTTTTTTCAGGCCCATGATTCCATTCCACCGCATATTTCACTGGTCTTCCATTCAATTGATAAGTTTTCAAAGCATCCTGAAACCGGTAATGATGAACATTCGGAAAACTGTGCCAGCCCCAATCGCTTTCTGTACCGAGAGGTACGCCTTTTGCGTAAGCATCGGGAAATGACTGTAAGCCAGTGACATCAACCGTAAATGCAAAACCACCGTTTCCAACAGACAAAGAAGCAAGCGAATCAAATATATCTATCATTACCGTATGCCTTTCTACCAATGCCTTCCGGTCAATCTTATCTGTACCATTTTGACAGCAGCCAACAGAAGCGACAAGAAGAAAGGCATTTAATAGAATTATTATTTTTTTCATGTTTTTATCAAAACAACAATTAGAGTAAATTGTGTGCAGTAGCAATAAAAGTATTTATTACATTTTTTGTCGCGTCCTGAACTGTACTGCAATAGAATCAATATCAAATATGAGGAGTGATCATTCGGGAATCTTCTGGTAAAGGGGATTGCACCCCAGAAACAAAAGGAGAAAATTTGAAAATTGGAACGCTATTGTTTATATACAGTTCGAAGTGAAAATAGCAAGCGGTAAACGCTACCTTTGGATATCCATTAACTCATGCAAGGGAATTTTTTTTAAATGAAAAAGAACAGCATCTCGCAATTTATTTTTATTGATTATTATTCTGCAACGCCAAAATATCTTCAACTCGCCAATTCTATTACCAAAGGAATCGGTGAAGGAAAAATATCAAAAGATGATGTACTTCCTTCGATTAACGAGATCAGCGCTGAGTTCGACATATCAAGAGATACTGCCGAAAAAGGTTATAAACACTTGAAGCAAAAAGGCATCCTTGGTTCCATACCAGGCAAAGGATATTTCGTAAAAAATATTGATGTAAAAAATAACCTGAAAATATTTTTATTGTTCAATAAATTAAGTGTACACAAAAAAATTGTGTATGATGCTTTTGTGAAGGCAATTGGTGATAATGCATCAGTTGATTTTTACATCTACAACAATGATTTTGATTTTTTTAAAAGATTGATTTTAAACAAAAAAAATGATTACACGCATTATGTGATTATCCCGCATTTTACCGAAGGATATGAAAATACGTGTGAGGTACTAAATACAATACCAAAAGAAAAATTAATCATCCTGGATAAACTGGTAAGAGGCCTTGAGGGGGATTATGCGGCTGTGTATGAAAATTTTGAAAAGGATATTTATGAAGCTTTAGAAAAAGCATTGCCACAATTGAGCAGATATCACACCATTAAAATCATTGTGCCCGCTCACACTTATCATCCACGAGAAATATTAAACGGCTTCCGCTCTTTTTGCGAACAATATGCGTTCAATTATAAAATCGTTCATACCATTATAAACGAGCCAATTAAAGAAGGAGAAGCGTATATTAATCTAATGGAGGATGACCTGGTAATTCTGTTAGAAAAGATCCTGGCAACAAAAATGAAATTGGGAAAACACGTTGGAGTAATTTCTTATAATGATACACCATTAAAAAAAATAATTCTAAAAGGGATTACAACTATATCCACAGATTTTAAAATGATGGGACAACAAGCTGCCCAACTTATCCTGGATCAGTCAACAGAGCACATCGAAATTCCATTTCATCTTACCATGAGAGCTTCCTTATAGGACAGTAAAGGAAGAAATAAAGAGCATTTATATTTTTAGAATTTGTATTCTTTCCGTGAGTTTCTTTCAGCACAATTTTGAATGACATTGTTTAAAGCAAACGAACATATAATTACGATTTTATTTCCTCAGTGAAACAATGCAATGCATGCATTACTACTGTTTGTTGGCAATCCATACAACGTATTTTCGCAAACGGGCACATTCCTTATTTTTATATCTGAAATCTCTATTGCATGCATCAAAAACTTTCATTACTCGCCGTTTTATTATTCAGTTGCGTGACCGGCATTTGCCAGCTTCCGCTGCGTCAAATCAAAATAACATCTTCCAATACTTCCTTCCCTGATACTGGCAGATCACAAGGCCATCTTTACAATAAAGTTTTGTACAATGCTGCTGATCATTATTCGGATAGTTCCGTAATCATTATTACTCCCAAGAATTTTAAGGCAAAGAAAAAGGTCGATATGATCTTCTGGTTTCATGGATGGGGCAACAATATCGACACCGCTTTAACAGAATACGGCTTATCAAGGCAATTTGCGGAGGCGGGCGTTAATGGAGTTCTGGTACTGCCAGAAACCACAAAGAATGCTCCCGACAGCTATGGAGGGAAGCTGGAACAAAAAAATACATTCCGCAACCTGGTAAATGACGTGCTTAAAAAGCTGGCAGGCATGCACATTATATCTGGCAATGCGCATGCAGGAAATATTATTCTTGCAGGTCACAGCGGCGCGTACAGGGTGATGGCGCATATCTTACAAAACGGCAATGAACCTGTAAACGAAGTGATCTTATTTGATGCATTGTATGCCGATACAGATAAATTTATGGATTGGCTAACTGCCGACAGGGATCATCGTTTTATTAATTTATATACCGATCACGGCGGAACTTTTAATGAAACCAAAGCCATGATGCAGCAGGTAAAGAACGCAAATATGACTGCCGATTCGGTGGAAGAAGCGCACGTAACTCCCGAAACCATTCGCAACAATAAAATTATTTTTATTCATACACCACATGAGCATAACTACATTATCCAGCACCCCGATAATTTTAAACTGTTCATTGAGAATAGCCCTTTCTTAAAAAAATAAAGTAATCAATCTGCTATTGAATATTCGTTCCTGTGCGGCAAAAAATTTTACAGCCATGGCAGATTTATTTCAAAAAAATCTTTTAAAGTCCGCCGGGCGGCATAATAACCACAAATGCCATGAACACCGCCTCCTGGCGGGGTGGATGAAGAACAAACATAGACGCCTTTTGCAGAAGTGCGGTATGGTGAAAGGCGTAACACAGGCCTGGTAAAGATCTGGCCAATGGTAGCAGCGCCTCCATTGATATCTCCCCCAACATAATTTGAATTGTAATGCTGCATATCAATGGTGTTCATTACATGTCTTGCAAGAATGCAATCTCTGAAACCAGGAGCAAAACGTTCAACCTGTTTTTCAATATTATTCGTCATATCTCTTGTTGAGCCATTGGGAACATGACAATAAGCCCACGCAGTTTGTTTGCCTGCGGGTGCGCGCGAATCATCAACCACTCCCGGTTGAACAAACAAAACAAACGGTTTATCAGAAACCCTTTTTTTTGAGACAAGATATTCGCTCTGATAGATCTCATCAAAACTTCCGCCAAGATGAACCGTAGTGGCCTTCCTGCATTTTTCATTTGTAAAAGGAGCCGGCTGAGACAATGCCCAATCTATTTTAAAAACTCCTTCGCCATACTGATAATTGCTCAATTGCCATTTATACAGATCAGAAAATTGTTGGTTAGCTATTGAAAGAAGCTGTGCAGGCGTTACATCGAGCAATACAACGCGTGAAGATGGTAACTGGTGCAAAGAAGTAATTCTATGGCCTGTTTGAATTTCACCTCCTTTATCTTTGAAGTAAGCCGCAAGGGCTTTAGTTATTTGTTGAGCTCCGCCTTTGGGAACAGGCCATGAATTAATATGCGCAACGGTATTCAGAACAATGGCAACTGATGCAGTTGCAAGTTTATTTAACGGAAGAATCGAATGAGCAGCCATTCCTGCGAATAACGATTGCGCCGCATAGGAAGTGAAGTTATTTTTTGCAAAATTTCTTCCTGAACTGATTGCATAATATGCAAATCTTGCTTTTGTCTCGGTAAAGCTGCTCATATGAAGCGGCCCGACAAACGCTGACCTCAAAGACGGCCATTCATTTACTAATGGAAAAAAAATTCTTTTATAATTATCTCCATCTTTACCTAATTGCGCAGCAGTCCTTTCTATTGAAGATTCAACCGTTACAGCAGAGCCATTATAAAATGGATGTGCAACCGCATATTCAGATCGCAGGTATTCAAGCCCATATTTTTCAAGTTGCAATGGTTTAAAAACAGGAGAATTTTCTCCGAGGGGATAGACAGCAGAGCACACATCATGAATAAAACCCGGAAGGGTTAATTCCGCAGAACACACACCACCGCCTAAAGTATCTTTCGCTTCCACAATCAGAACTGAAAGTCCACACCGTTGTAAAGTAATCGCTGCCGCAAAACCATTAGGCCCGGAACCTACCACTATCGCATCGTACTTTGTTTTCATTTGCTGGTGAAAGTTATATCCGCTGTAAAATTGAAACTAATTTTTTGTAGTAAGTACTAGGCATTCAATTTCCTTTAAATTCTTTTGGCAACTTTCTTGTGGAAACTTTTTTTCCAGTCAATCATTTATTCAGATGAATGAAATTGAAGTAAATAATCCAGCAGATACTTATTCAATAAACTTTGGAACCAAGCGTACATATTGGCTCACCCGTTTTATGATTTTACGGCTCCTGGGAATCATTTATGCTGTTGCTTTCCTTGTTTTGATCAATGAAATCATTCCCCTCATTGGTTCGGATGGTCTTACGCCTCTAAATATTTATTTAAATGAAATTAAAAATTCTCTCGGATCCACAGGCACAGCATTTATGCGGCTGCCATCGCTTTTTTGGTTTTTTCATTCTGACGCTTCGTTAATTACATTTGCCTGGATTGGTTTTATTCTTTCGCTGGTGGTAGTAGCAGGTTATGCAAATGTGCCTGTTCTGACGATTCTTTGGTTTCTGTACATGTCTTTCGTTCATATAGGGCAGGAATGGTATGGATACGGTTGGGAAATCCAACTCACAGAAACAGGATTTCTTGCAATTTTTCTTTGCCCCTTATGGGATATGCGGCCTTTTCCTAAACACCCGCCGCCGTTTCTCATTATCGTTCTATTCCGTTGGCTTATTTTTCGCATCATGCTTGGATCGGGTTTAATCAAAATTCGCGGTGATGAGATCTGGCGCAATGGAACGGCTCTTTATTATCATTTCGAAACACAACCGATTCCCGGCCCATTGAGCAGGTGGTTTCATTTTCTGCCACATGCGATTTTAAAAACAGGAGTATGGTTTAATTTTCTTGCCGAATTGTTTGCGCCGCTTTTTGTTTTTTGGCCAAGAATCGGCCGTCATATTGCAGGAGTAGTCATGGTTTTATTTCAAATAACGATTATCCTCAGTGGTAATCTTTCTTTTCTAAACTGGCTTACCATCGTTCCTGCGCTC
>JAICYZ010000010.1 GCA_025933935.1 Chitinophagaceae bacterium | reverse complement strand
GCTATCCCTGTTTTTTCGCCAGTCCTTGCTTCCGGCAACATACGCGGGATTCGGTTCTTCCACTCTTTTTGCTTCAATGATCAATTTTCCATTTTCAACGCGCGCATTTTCCGGTTGATACCATTGATATTCATTGTTGCGCACAAATCCTTTTTCATAGGTCCAGTTAGAAGCGTCCGGGACACCAACTTTATTGAATTCGTCGGCCCAAACCAGTTTATAACCAGGAATATTTTGCGCCTTTGCAAAAGAACGGTTCAGGATCATAAGTGGTAACAGCAAGAATAGTTTTAAATGTCTCATACACGCCAATTTTTTTCAATTGTAAAATAAAAATCACGGTTATTTCTTCGTTCACTGCATAAAATTCTTCAATCAATTATTGCTTGTGAAAATAATTCAAATCCCATTCATCTTTCCATTCTATATACGGCTTCGCATTTTTAAACTCAACCGGCAACCAAATATACCGGCTATCAGTAAGGTTCTTGGGGTTCCACTTATCTGCCATAAAAATAAAAGCATCTTTTTTACCAGCCACAGGAAAAATGTAAGCAGACTGCGCATAAAACGTAATGTTTGCATCTTTTCCAAGCATCGGATTTCCGGTATCCTGCCAATTTCCAAACAGCGATTTACTCACGTATAAATTTGCGGCATTCGGAGCCCATCCTGTGCAGGCACTTGTTACCAAAAAATATTTTTTATCATGTTGAAAAATTGCCGGCGCTTCCCGGTGATCACTTGAAATCAGAGAATCTTTCGTGGTAGGGGAAAGATAATCAGGAGTAAGTTCAACAATCCGCATATCATAATTTTCCCTTGAAGAATAGATTTGGTACGCCATTCCTTTATCATCAACATATACTGTCATGTCTCGCGACATATTGCCGTTTGGGCGAAAGCTTTTCAGGAATTTGTAAGGCCCGGTAGGTTTATTACTAACAGCAACACCAGCGCGCGCTGCACTATATCCTTTGCCTTTTAATTCCAGGTGAAACCACATTACAAATTGCTTTGTATTTTTATTATAGATCACCTTCGGCCTTTCTATTATAGAACCTGTTGTGATATCGCTGGAAGAATCGGCGTCATGTGCCAGCGCCAATCCTTGATTTTTCCAGTTGTATAAATCTTTTGAGGAATACACACTCACTCCCTGCGATGCAGATCTGCCGCGCGTTTCTCCAAACCAATAATAGGTTTTATTATAATACAGCATTCCACCTCCATGAGCATTAATGATCTTTCCGTCTGTGTCGTACCATTCTTCACCCGGTTTGAAAGAACGATAATGTTTTAGCGAGTCGTTTTTATTATTTACGTTCTGATTTTCAAAAAGTGAACCGGCATTAATTTTTGGAGAAATAAAGAAAATAAAAAGAAACGAGCATATAAATAAACCCGATAAAAAAGTTCGGGTTCTTTTGATCTTACCAGCAACGGAGGAATGGGAAAAACCCTCATTTGCGGTATTTTGTCGAAATTTATGTTTCATAGTAACTGGTTATTTTAAGTCGGTACTTTTATTTTTTTCAAGTTCCCTATATCGCTTCATTGCTTCAAAGAAATAATAGTCGGCATACGTAAGCGGCACGTCCACTTCGCTATGTCCCGGCAAGCTGCCAACGGAATGTTTCAGAAGGAATCCTCCATTGGTTCCAACTGCAGCCTTGTATTCCGGTGAAGACAAATTGCGAATAATCCTTGTGGCCACTTTGATATAGCTTTCAGATTTTGCTTTGTTATACTTGCTTAATTCTAATAAAGCAGAAGCGATAATTGCGGCTGCCGATGCATCTCTTAATGCATGAGGAATATTTGGTGCATCAAAGTCCCAATACGGAATTTTGTCTTTGGGAAGATTAGGGTTATTCAGGATAAAGTCTGCAATATGATTGGCTTGTTCAAGATATTTTTTATCTTTTGTTTCCCGGTACATTACGGTAAATCCATATAGTCCCCATGCCTGCCCCCTGGCCCATGCAGAACTATCAGCGGCACCCTGCGCAGTTCTTTTTTCTTGCACAGCACCTGTAACAGGATTATAATTTACTACGTGATAAGAACTGTAATCCGGCCGGAAATGATTTTTCATAGTTGTATTGGCATGAGTAACCGCAATTTTATAGAAGGATGAATCTCCGGTGGCTTTTGTTGCCCAAAATAACAATTCCAGGTTCATCATATTGTCAATGATCACCAGGAAATCACCTGGTTTGGAATCCCACGACTTTATACAACCAACCAAGGGATTGAAACGGGTTGCGAGCGATTTTGCACTGTTAATTAATATGCTTTTATATTGCTCGGCTGAGTCTATCTTATAAGCGTTTCCAAAGCTGCAATACATCATAAATCCAAGATCATGCGTTGTTTTGTTATATTGTTCTTGTTTCAGGTCGTTCAATTTACGAAGCGCTTCGTAGTACAATGAACTATCTTTCGTAGCTTCAAAAATGTATAGAAGGCTTCCCGGATAAAAACCACTGCACCACCAGCCGGGGCCACTTGTTTCCAGGCTGTCGTGTTCAAATGTTTTTGGAAACCTGCCGGCAGGTACCTCTTTCATCATCAATCTATATTGTGAATCCGCCTCATTGAAATCTTGGATAATCGTGGAGTTTAAATTCTTAAAAGAAGCATTATTTTTTTGTGCAACACATGTTGTAAAAAGTGCAGACAAAAAAAGAAATAAAATCGTTACGTTGATGTTTTTCATAATTATACTAAGGTTTCCATTCAAGAATTTTTATCATCTGTGGACCAATGCTTCCTTTTCCTTCTGCATCCACCTGGATGACTTTTTCAACAAAAAGATCCAGGCGATATTTTTTCTTCCACAATTCAGTATCATAAGAAGGCTCCCACGAACCTTCATCTTGGGAAGAAAGATCAAGAACGTTCCACTTCATTTTGTCAAGATCTTCGCAAAGAGCGGCAGACACCTTATTTCCGCGTTCTTCATCGCGAAAAATAATCGCAGCGTGCTGCTTGTTATTTTTAATCCAGGAAATAATCTGCGGCCTTGAAACAGGAACATGTTTTGTTCCCATTCCGCTCAAACTGAAAGCAGTATGACGAAAAGCGGTATTATAAACCTGCCAGTTTTTCTGTTGTTTGTATATGAGATGATATTGCGGAATTGTAGTACCAGGATCAGCCCAGTAAGAAACAATAAATGGAGTCCCTTTAGCATCTGCAAACATAGAGGTTTGGTTGATCAGCTCGCTATTTTGAGGAATATGACATGCATATTCAGCTGTGGCAGCGGTGATTGGCAGATCATATTTTTCGCCTGTGGATTTCTCCCAGCTTTTACCGCCGTCCGTTGAACGCGCATAGCACATATCATGATTCGTGGCAACATCCGGTGTTTCCCGCCAAACCCAGGAAATGTGAAAGGTTCCCATACTGTCGGTACACGCCTGCCAGTAGGCGCTCCTTTCTCCTTCACCATCTATCAGGTTGCCATTTAACTGAATCCATTTTTTACTTTGGATATCATAACTGTTTATCACCAGGTTACCATGCCCCGATCCTCCGTCCCTGTAAAGAAAAATAAGATTTCCGTTTTGTAACTTGTAAAATTCAGGGTAGCTTACTTTGTCTTCATGAATATCGGTCATGGGCATTTCCTCGGTAAAGGTGAGCGAACCGGGAGAAACACTTCGGCAGTAATGCAAGTGATTGTTGTGTTGGTTCCAGGCCATGTGCAGGTAACCCGCGCCGTCAACCATGATGCAAATAACATTATGCGCATCATTCACATTACCCTTAAATCCGGTTCGTCGCAGCTGCCATTTGCCTTCATCAAGTTCTCTTTTTCCGATAACCACATTGGCGCTATCATCATAAAAAGCGACGTACTGTGTATTCCTGAAACTCACCAAAGAATTTTTGCGAAAGATGGTTACATTAACAGAATTATTCGCCCATCCTTTTTCTACATTCGTTACCTTAACACTTCCCTGCGCAAGTACACAGGAACATTTGAAAACAAACAAAAAAATAAAGAAATAACGCATTACTTTTTTGGTGAGTTTTTTTGCATAACAAAATGTTTGATAAAAGCCGGAAAGAGAACTTCCCGGCCTAGGTTACTGCTTAATTATGAGAAGAAAGGTCAATATTAATATCCTGGATTCTGTGCCAGTGTTGCGTCTTTATTTAAATCTATTTCAGACTGAGGAATTGGCATCAACTCATTATTTTCTGTTAAGCCTACTATTGGATTCATTACCGGGTTTGCATTCAGTCTTGTTGCCCGTTCCACTAATGTTTTCGTACGCATTAAGGTCATGCGCCGGTTTTCTTCACCCAATAACTCTCTTGCACGTTCATCAAGAATGAAATCCATGCTCATTTGTGAAGCAGTAACCATCGGGGCATGTGCTCTTTCGCGCAAAACATTAATAGCAGCAGCAGCGTCATCCATTTTATTTTGTTTTACGTCTGCTTCTGCAAGCAAAAGATAGGTTTCTCCCAGGCGCATCAATATGTAATCTTTGATCATACCATAGCCAAAGACATCGTTCGGATCGAACTGGTACCACTTGGTAACATTGGGGCATATCTTATAAATGGTGTCTGAACCAACATAAGGAACCTGCTGCCCAAACCTTGGGTCGCCCGGAGTATTGTAGTAGTAACGCCTGCGTATATTCCATTCGGAATTGCGGATATCACCTGTATCATACAAATTGTACAGCACCCAATTGTCCAACCTCAGCCGGGCTATTCCCCTTCCTCCCAGAGAATCGCATATCGTCATTCCCGCGATCTGGTAATAAGCCGCCCCCCACACTCTCCTCTGTTGCGCGGCATCGCTGGTGCCGCCAACAACGGAACTCGGATTTTCCTGTTCCAGTACCCAGATTGCTTCTGTATTTCCCTGGCTTCTTCTTTCATTTCCATACCAAAACATATCTGAATAGTAATCTCCCGGCTGATCAGCTTTTACACCATAACGTGCATGAATTAAACTAAATTTACCACTGTTGATGATCGCTTCCGCCTGCTGTTCGGCAAGATCATTTTTATCCATTCTCAGATAAGCCACGGCGAGCAATTGCATTGCCTGGTATTTGTTGGCCCGTTCATACATTTTTCCCTTGGAATTCTTTTTAACGTCGTCGATATCAGGAAGATTTGCAGCCGCAAAAGTCAAATCGCTCACGATCAGGTCGTTTACGCTGTCCAAAGATGAGCGGGTAAAATCTGTTTTAGGGGCGGTTAACGCACTGGTTATTATAGGTACGCCTCCAAAGCAAGTAGCAAGCATATTATACGCGTAGGCTCTAAAGAATTTTGCTTCACCGTCGATACTGTTTTTATTGTCCTGGCTCATTCCGGTCAATGAAGGATCTTCGATTCCCTTGATAATAATATTGCAGTTATTAATCATTTGATAGTTCAAAGTCCAGGTACGGGACGCGGCACCGTCACTTGAATTCAGCGTGTTATAGTCATAGTATGGAACTTCAATTCCCTGCGGCTGGGTTGCAAAGGCAATGTCAGTACCCACCTGCCAAACACTCGGCCATCCTTGTGCGCCTGAATAAGTAAAATAGTGGCTTAGCTGGTTATACAATCCATATACCTGCGCTTCAAAGCCCAACGAGTCATTGAGGGTAGAAGGGCTGTACGAGGAATAAGGCTTTTCATCAAGATAATGCTTACTGCACGATGTCAGGAAAACTGTCGATGTTATTGCCAAAATAAGTATGTTGATAAACTTTTTCATGTTGTTGTTTTATTGCTGATTAACGAAGTGAAACATTGATACCAAAGATGAAAGAGCGGGTTTCAGGATAATTATTTGTCCAGTCTCCTGAACCTCTTCCCGAATAATTATTTTCAGGATCCCAGCCGATCCATTTAGTCCATGTGTATAAATTGCGGCCGCTTGCATAAACAGTCAGGCCTCCCAATTTCAACGCATCAGCCAATTTATGGCCCATTGTATAACTTAAAGTAACATCTTTTAAGCGTGTATAGCTGGCATTAGAGGGATAACCATAACCGCGGGTATTAAAGTAAGATAAGGCCGGCCTTGTATTGCTCTGGTTTTCAGGAGTCCAGTATCCAACATCAACAGGTGTGTTGCGGCGTCCTGTCTCATCCACATAATTGAGGTCAGGATCATTTTTCATTACGCCCTGAACGGTTTGTATGAAAATATTTAGATGCCAGTTCTTATAGGTAAAAGTATTTGTAAACCCTCCAATCCATTTTGGTGTAGTTTGTCCAAGGATCACTTTGTCGCTATCTGCACTTATCTTAGCATCCCCATTAATATCGGCAAATTTTAAGTCTCCCGGTTTTGCTGTTGGATCCTGTTTGGAAGCATCCTGACCTGTTTGCCAGATTCCTTCTAATTTATAATCATAGATCACCCCGATTGGCTGGCCGATGAACCATCTGTTACCTATATCGCTTTTCTTATCACCATAAATATCGAGTATCTTATTCTTGTTTGCGGAGTAATTAATAGTAGATTCCCAGGTGAAATTTTTTGTTACTATATTTCTTGTATTTACCGTTACTTCAATGCCCTTATTGGAAGTTTCTCCCAGATTATCCAGAATGGAAGAATAACCTGTTATGATGGGCAGGTTGCGCTGTAACAACAAGCCACTTGTTGTTGTCTTATAAGCATCAACGGTACCACTGATTCTCCTGTTTAATATGGCAAAGTCGAGCCCGATATTAGATCCTTTGGTGGTCTCCCAGTGTAAATCAGCATTACCAAGATTACCGGCTAAAACGCCGATAGTGCTTAAGCCTTCAAAAGGGTACACAACAACATTATCCGTTGTAATCGTTTTGTAAACGCTGATACCTTCATTACCCGACTTTCCATATGATCCCCTGATCTTAAGGTTGTCTATGAACTTAACTTTCGACATGAATGATTCGTTGCTGATATTCCATCCAAGAGCCACGGAAGGAAATGTGGCATATTTAGAAGTATTAGCGCCAAAAACAGAGGATCCATCCCGGCGTACAGTGAAAGTGAACAAATAACGGCTTGCATATGAATAGTTGAGTCTTCCCATTTGAGAGTTTAACCTGTACTGATCAGCATAAGAGCCAGCAGTTTGAGTAGCACCTGCTCCAAGATTATTAAATGAAAGCAGATCATTTATAAATCCGGAAGCGCCCGCATTCATAGAAGCATATTTTCTTTCTTCTGCACTATATAAACCGGTAAAGTCTATATGATGTTCATTCCAATCGCCGTTATAGGTCAGCAGGTTCTCAACTGTATAGCTATTCGTTTCTGAGCTGGATGTGCTTGCGCCGCCGATGGTATTATTTGCGTCTCGTCCTGTGTAGCTGCCGGTACGGGTAGGAAGATATGTATATCCGACATTAAGCCGGTATTTAAGGCCTTTTATAAGTCCACCAAGATTTACTTCTGCATAACCGTTTCCATTTAGATTTGTGCTCCTGTTGACCTGGTCAGTATACAAACCTAACAGAGGATTGGTATAAAGCAGCTCCGGGTACATGGGGTATATTGAATAGTTGCCGTTGGCGTCAAATTCCTGGCCATAAGGACTCATGGCGGTCGCCAGTAAGAGATTGGCTCTGCCGCCGTCATAATTATTATTTACAAAAAATAAAGATGTTCCGACAGTCAGAAACTTTGTTACGTTGATATCGAGGTTAGAGCGAAGACTTGCCCTGTGATACTGATATCCTTTTATTACTCCTTTTTGATGCATGTATTCACCTGATATAAAATATCTCACATCCTTTGTTCCACCAGATACATTTAAATTATGGTCCTGCATAATGCCGGTCTGAGTGGTTTCTTTGATCCAATCTGTTGTTTTTCCTGCGTTGTAATTTGCGAGTTCAGAAGCGTTGGGAACCGGGTTGGTTTGGGGTTGATTGGTTTGTTTCAGATACTCGGCATATTTTTCAACATATTCCTGCGCGTTTCTCGGTTGAAGAATATGTGCGAGATTTTCTGTCCCTGCGTAGCCATTGTACCGGATAACCGGTTTTCCTGTGGTACCTCTTTTCGTTGTAATTAAAATAACCCCATTGGCGCCATTCACTCCATAAATGGCTACAGCTGATGCATCCTTTAAAATATCAACCGATGCAATATCATTTGGATTGATATCATTAATACTGCCGCCTGTTTTGCTAAGTGGGATACCATCCACAACAATGTAAGGACCTGTAGCAGCTGTTAAAGAATTTTGTCCGCGTATTAAAACCGCCGGTGTACTACCCGGTACTGAAGAAGTATTAGTCACCGTAACGCCTGCCACTGCGCCTTCAACCGCCTGGAGAACGTTGGTAACCGGCAATTCAGTCAACCGGTTTTTCGGCACGGTCGCGATAGAACCGGTTACATCTGCCTTTTTTTGAGTTCCGTAACCAACGACCACAACTTCGTTCATTTGAGATGCCTGCGGTTTTAATTGTACATCAATATTAGACCGGTCTCTTACCGGAACCTCCTGTGATTCATAACCTACATAACTGAAAACCAGTGTTCCATTTGCCGGAGCTGAAATGGTATAGCGGCCATTTGCATCTGTTTCTGCTCCAACATTTGAATTTTTTAGCTGCACGCTGACACCGGTAAGCGCTGTATCTCCGGCGGAAACACGACCGGTTATCGTTTTTTGAGCATTGGCTGAAAAAGAAACCGAAAGCGCCACTAAAAAAACGCCGGCGACTCTTTTCAGACGGGAAAAAAGAAGATGATGAGGAGAAGCAGGGTCTCCCTTTAGTAAATAACTCTTCATTAGAAGTTGTTGATTAAGTGAGGAATAAATAGAATTAGGAAGTAAATTTTTATTCATAGCAATTATTTAAATATTACAATACGAAATGAAAAAGCAGCGGCAATTATATTTTTAAAAAGTTGTGCTTTACCGGTAAAAAACTCTAAAAGATTATTTTTTCAATTGCATTTTTACAAAATGGACCGCAAATGCTTCTTCGGCTTCAAGTTCATCCTGCCCGCTCATCTCATAATTTTTTGAAAAGAACTGAAAATAAATCGTTCGTAAATCGGGGTTTTCATTTAAGATAGTTTCGAATTCTTTTTCTTCTTCTACAGATATTTCCCGCAACAATCTTTTTTTCAACAATACAATGAACCGGTCCATGAGCCTTTTGTTATCCTAAAGACACCTTTCGCGGAAAAACTCCCCATTGCAATACAAACTTTTTTTAATCAGCATAAATTCTCATTGAATAAACCAGTTTATGCAAAGCATTATTCAAATGCCTGTCAACCGTTTTGACAGAAATACCCATAATATCAGCTACTTCTTTATAACACAAGCCGTCTACCCGGATCAATTTGTAAACTACCTGACATTTTGGAGGAAGTGATTGAATGGCAGAAGTTACCCCTTGTTGCACTTCTTTGTGTATCAACTGGTTTTCCGGATCTAAAAAGCCGGAATTTAATTCAATGGCAAAATCATTGACATCCAGGGTCACCATTCTGAATTTAGATTTAGGATTCCGGGATAAATAATTCAAAGCCCGGTTCTTTATCGATCGATATAAGTAAACTTTTAGATTTCCGATTTCTCCTAAAGCTTCTGCCATTTCCCACACCTTCATCATCACATCAGAAACAATCTCTTCGGCAGTTTCCGCTTCTTTCGTCAAGCAGTTGGCAAATTGAAATAGTGGCTTATAAAAAAACATGAAAAGTTCCTTGTATGCATTTTCATCGCGGTCGATGGCAATCCGGCTTTGGAGATCCGGAATATTTATATTTCTCATCATATCAAGCATTGTTACCGCAATTTAGAAATGAAATGACGCCATCCTAAGGGGGGTATTCTCAAAAAAAGAGGGGTATTTTCGTAATTTTTCTGAAAAAAAAAAGAAATACTGCCTATTTATTTCTTTACTGTTTATCTGACTAAAAGGTTTCCAACTTTTAGAAAAGTGTTTTTCCAGTTGAAATGTTCTTATGAAAATAGAAAGTGGGAAATTGAAAATACTGCGTATTTATTGCTTTACTGCCTTGTCGGAAAGTGTAAAATTATGGCTGAAAGGCTTGCGGAATTTCCTGATATATTCCGATGGATTCATTCCGAATAGTTTATTGAATTGCATCCGGAAATATTTTAAGTCATTCATCCCGATTTCGAAAGCTACCTGGTTCACATTGGAATTGGTATTGATCAATAATTCTGCTGCTTTCCTAAGCCTTATAAAACGAATAAAACTGTTGGCTGACTGGCCTGATATTTCCTTAATTTTTTTGTAGAGGGCTGAATGGCTCATCCCGATCTCCTGTGAAAGCTTTTGGATATTAAACTGGTCATCATCTAAATGCATTTCCACGGTCTGAATACACTTTTCAAGGAATTCCTTATAATTTTCGGATACTTTAAGGTTATTTTCCTGTAAAGTGATCTCGTTATAAAAATACTTTTTTATCACATCCCTGCTCTTCACAATGTTGACGACCTTTGCTAAAAGAAATTCCTTTTCAAACGGTTTTGTGATATAATCGTCTGCCCCTTTTTCTATACTTTTTAGTTCAGTTTCCTTAGAAGATGCTCCTGTCAATAAGATTACCGGTGTATGGCTTAACGACGGTATGCTTTTTATATTCCTACACAGTTCGATACCGTCCATTCCGGCCATCGTAATGTCAGAAATTATTATATCAGGAGCATTCTTTTTAGCAAGGACCAATGCATCATTTCCATTGGTGGCCTCATATATTACAAATTTATCTGCGAAAATTTCCCGTATATATTCCAGCAATTGCAGGTCATCATCTACTATCAGGAGCGACAGTTTACCGGTAATTATTTCCGACAGACCGTTATCTATTTGCTTAACAGTCACGGGATCTTCCACCAATTCGTGGAAAATATCAGAAGGAACAATTACATCCTCGCAAACTTTTTGCTCACACAAATGCTCTTTTCCTTTTTTTAGCTTTATAAAAAAAGTAGTACCTTTTCCAACAGCGCTTTCATAATATATTTCACCCTTATGATTGTCTATGAAATGTTTAGCAAGGTAGAGGCCGATACCAAATCCCGACTTCCCTGTACCTGTGCCCGAGCCGACACGATAAAATTTATCAAAAAGCTTGTCCCCTTCCTGATCGGATATACCGACACCTGTATCGCTCAATGAAACCAAAACATCGTTCTCTTTTTCTTCAATTTTGAAAATGATTCTGCCCTTTTCAGGTGAATATTTCATCGCATTTGACAATAAATTAAAGAGGGAAATTTCAATTTTTTCCTTGTCAACATACAGGTAGATGTTGTCATTCGCGCTTTCGAACCGGTATTCTATTGATTTTGACTTCGCCTGTTGTACAAAACATAAATACACTTCATAACAAAGGTTTTTAAAATTCACTAATGAAATTTTCAATTGATCCGCTTCGGTGTCCGCTTTTCTAAAAAGTAATAGCTGATCCACAAGGCTCAACAAGCGCCTGGCATTACGGTAAACAATATTTAATTCTTTTTTTTCCGCTTCATTTTCGCTTTTCGTCAATACATCCTTCAAAGGATTGATGATAAGACTTAAAGGTGTGCGAAACTCATGCGAAACATCTGTAAAGAATGAGAGTTTTTTTTCATTGAGCTCATGCTCTTTTTCCGCATTAATTCTCGCCAGCTTTACTTTATACTTTAACCGCGTTTGTTTTACTTTATATCTCATCAACAAATAAACTGCCGAACAAATGATAACCGCGTATAATAAATAAGCCCACCACGTTCTATACCACGGGGGCAAAATAATTATCCGGATGCTTGTTTCATTCGCACTCCATGTTCCGTCCGAATTGGTTGACTTTACCCTGAATGTGTATGTCCCTTCACTTAAATGGGTGTAATTGGCAGAACGCATGTTGCCTGCATAATTCCATCCTTTATCCCATCCCTGCAGGTAGTAGGCGTACGTGATCTTTTCTGGCGCCGTGTATTCTAAAGCGGCAAATTGGAAAAAAAGCAGCGCTTTATCGTATGGAATTTTCAATTCCGTGATTTTGTTATTCACTGTCCCGACAACTTTGTTGTTCACAGAAGAAACCGGTTCGTTATTTATTTTCAAAACCGTGAAAACAACTTTAGGAACGTAACTTCTGAGGCGCAAACTATCGGGAAAAAACATCGTAAACCCATTGATACCTCCAAAAGCAAGTTCGCCGGAATGCAACTTTATCACTGCATTAAATAAAAACTGGTTGCTTTGCAGGCCGTCACTTTGGTAATAATTTTTAAAGATCTTGCTTTTAGTATCAAATTTTGACAATCCATTAAAAGTACTCAGCCACAAGTTTCCGTTTTTGCCTTCTATAATATTTAAAACCGAATTATTGCACAAGCCATCAGCGTCAGAATACCTTTTGATTATTTTGCCTGAATTTCTATTAAATAAAATTAAGCCACCACCCTCTGTGCCTATCCAAAAATTTCCCCTGCTGTCTTCATAAATAGACCTTACCGGTTTACCAATTTCAAAGAACCGGTGATTTTTATTTTTTTTATCGATCAATATCAGCTGATGAGAATCTCCCGCCCATAAATTGCCGCGGCTGTCTTCATCTATCGCGATCAGGTTTATCAAACCGGGATCAAAAAGCTGGAATTTATTCTGTTTAGGATTGAAAAGATAAAATGATCCTCCAAAAGTCGTCGCCCATAAATTAAGTTCTTTGTCCTCGTACAGCAACCAAACCTTGTTTGCTACTTTTCCGCTGCCCGGGTCAAAACATTGGTAGTGATTAAAGGTTCCGCTGGCTACATTAAATTTATTAATACCTCCTCCATAGGTAGAAATCCAAATATTTTTTTCATGATCCTGCTTTATACAGGTAACCTGGTTGCTGCTTAACGAATTTGTTTTGTTGTGGTCATTCGTGTAATTATGAAAAATATTATTGTGCCGGTCCCAGATGCTAAATCCTCCCCCGTCGGTTCCAATCCACAAACTTCCTTTCTCATCCTCATAAAAAGCGGATACAAAATTATTAATAAGGCTATTCGGATTTAATGGATTATGTGAAATAGTGGTAAACCGGTTCTTTTCCGGATCAAGGATATCTATACCACCTTTCAGCGTTCCTATCCATTTCCTGTTTTCTTTGTCTTCATAAACGGCAGCAACAGATTCACTGCTTAATGAATTCTTTTCCTGCCCTGGCAACAGGTAGCTGAATGTGCCGGTAAAAGTGTTCAGAATATTAAGGCCATCGCCTTCTGTTCCTATCCATAGGTTCATGTCTTTATCCAAAAAAAGAGTAGCGACTTTATTGGAAGTTAAGCTACCGGGTTCTTCTGTATAATGTTTGGTTATTTTGCCTGACGAAATGTTGTATTCATATAATCCGCTGTCGGTCCCAATCCAAACATTATCGTTACCGGGTTCAACACATGATGCTGCTGTCAGTTCATTTGTAACCGGAACTACTTTATTTAAATGGTAATTGTACAAACATAAACCTACTCCCTGGATGAAAACCCAAACACGTTTTTTGGCATCTATTTTCAAGCCTTCCACGTTATAAGTGCCGTTTTTATCATTGCCTGCAATGGCGATCTGAATGCCATCTTTCTTATCTTTTTCCTGCATTATTAATCCGAGTCCATTGGTACCAATGAACATGTTACCGGTATCATCCTTTTGTAAATAGGTGATATTACTCGTATTTTTTTGCCTGGTTCCACCATTCAATGCAATATAATATTCTGGTCGCCAGTTACCAGTCAGGCTGTTATAAATTCCAATGCCCTGGCCTGTGCCCACCCATAAATTATTTTGCTGGTCCTCACTGATCGCATAAATGTAGTTGTGAGGAAGTGAATTCGAATCATTTAGCTTACTTCTGAAGACCTTGAATTCATAACCATCATACCTGCTAAGGCCATCATACGTACCGAACCACATAAAATTATTATGGTCCTGGTAAATGCATCTCACTGAATTATTTGACAATCCCTGCTCAATTCCCAGGTAAGTAATCGGAGGATAGTCAAACGCAAATGATTTCTTTAGCTGGAAGAAAAATAAGAATAAAACAAGATGGATTATTTTGATTTTCATACCCTTTTTCTAACGAATGAGCATTGTTGAAATAGCTTCTGATTTATTTGTAGGTTTAATTATATTTAAAAATCTTCTTATGCCTTTTAAGTACTGCGTTTGCTTCGTTCAAGCAAAAGCTTTTCTATTCTTTAAGTTAATCCTGTGTTCTTAAAATCGTTTTTCCAGGCTTACTGCCATATGCGATAACTGAAACGACATTGGCAATAATTCTAATTATTGTCTAATGTACACTTATTTTTTATTTTGTGAATTGGAAAAATATTTTTTGCAGCATTAAAATTGAACTACTGTGGCAAATAAGAATCTGTGATAAAAGTTTGTTTGTTGAATTATTGGTAGATGGAAAACAAAGGAACATGCAAATCAATTACTTACAGGATTAAAATATTTTACTATTTAATTTTTGCTTAGACGGGTAGCTTGCTAAAATGCAAATTTTTTCGTTTTAATTTTTGCATCTACATTTTTTTAGCTAAACTTTGCTAAAATATTTAGTTTATGGATGCCTGCAAAAGAAATATTATTGCGCAACTTAAAAAAGACATTCTTCCTCTGCAGGGATTAAAGGCATTAGTAACTGATAATCATATAAACATCGGGTTTCGGCCCATTGAGCTTGCTTTTCCGAATGCAACTTTCCCAACAGGTTGCACTCATGAATTTTTAAGCGCATCTCCGAAAGATATATCTGCAACGTATGGTTTCATTTCAGGCTTGCTGAGTAAGATGATGCAAACAGGAGGAGCCGCTATTTGGGTAAGTACCTCACGAACGCTATTTCCCGCTGCATTAAAATCATTTGGCATTAAACCGGACCAGATAATTTTTATTGATTTAAAAAAAGAAAGAGATGTGTTATATGCAATGCATGAAGCGCTGAAATGCGATAAGCTAATTTCTGTTATTGGCGAAATAAAAGAAATAAACTTCAAAGAATCAAGAAAACTTCAGCTTGCTGTCGAACAAAGCAGGGTAACAGGTTTTATTATTCGCAACCAGCCGCGGATTGTAAATACGATTGCATGTGTTTCCCGCTGGCGTATCAGTTCCTTGCCAAGCGAATTGAATGATGGTATGCCGGGAGTTGGGTTTCCAAGATGGAATATTGAACTTTTAAAAGTGCGCAATGGCAGTCCTGGTAACTGGAAAGTTGAATGGGCCTCCAATCAGTTTAAAGAAATTAAAGAAAATATTTTTTCAATTCAACAAGCTCAGAAACAAAAAGCAGGATAAATGCAAAGGTTTGTATCTATATGGTTTTGTCATTTAAAAACGGATTGGATGATTCATCGCCAGCCGGAATTAAAAAATGTACCTTTTGTGTTAGCACTTCCCGATCATGGCCGGATGAGAATTACAGAAGTAAACGTTTTTGCAAAAGCAAAAGGAATCTTTGCGGGCATGGTTGTGACGGATGCAAAAATTATTATTCCCGGCTTGCAGGTTTTTGATGATCATTTAAATCTTGCTGATAAACTATTAAAAAGGCTTTGTAACTGGTGTATCCGCTTTACTCCAATTGCTGCAGTTGATGGAACTGACGGATTAATACTTGATATAACCGGCTGCGTTCATTTATGGGGAAGTGAACCATTATATCTCAAAGCAATAATGAATAAACTTAAAAGCTTTGGCTTTAACGTTCGCGCAGCAATTGCTGATACAATCGGCGCTGCATGGGCAGTGTGTCGCTATGGTAAGATAAAAGCCATTATAAATCCAAATGACCAAAGGGAAGCGTTGATGGCTTTACCACCGGCTGCATTAAGACTAGATGATATGATTATTGATCGCCTGCAGAAATTAGGTCTGTATACCATTAGTAGTTTTATGAACATACCTCGTTCTGCACTTCGCCGTAGATTTGGACAGCAATTGTTATTGAGGCTTGACCAGGCATTCGGAAAGGAAGAAGAGATTATTCAACCCCTTCAACCGGTTGAAGCATACATGGAACGTTTGCCTTGCCTGCAACCTATTCAAACAGCTGTAGGAATTGAAATCGCGTTGCAACAGCTTTTAGAAAATTTATGCAACCGTTTATTGAAAGAAGGGAAAGGTATTCGTGTTGCTGTATTTAAAGGTTATCGGGTAGATAGTAAAACAGAAAGCATTTCCATCAGCACAAATCATCCGTCTCATCATATCAACCATCTTTTCAAACTTTTTGAATTAAAAATTGCAACGATTGAACCTGCTTTGGGTATTGAACTGTTTACACTTGAAGCATCAAAGGTTGAAGATATAGTACCATTGCAGGAAACATTCTGGACCGCCAACGGCAATTTGGAAAGCAAAGAAGTGGCAGAATTACTCGATCATCTTGAAAGCAAATTTGGCAGCAATATTCTACACCGGTATTTACCCAATGAACATCATTTGCCTGAACATTCTATAAAGCTTGCTGCTTCATTAAAAGAAGAACCAACAACAACGTGGCCTTCAGATAAAACGCGTCCAATACAACTCTTGCAAAAGCCAAAACCAATTGAAGTGACTGCGCCTATACCAGATTATCCGCCTATGAATTTCAGATATGAAGGGAAGCTGCATACCATAAAAAAAGCCGATGCCTGCGAGCGGATAGAAGCTGAATGGTGGCATAAGCCTGGATTGCAAAGAGATTATTACGTAGTGGAAGATGAAGAAGGAAAACGTTATTGGGTTTTCAGATCAGGCCATTATAATTCTGATACAAAGCCATCCTGGTTTATTCATGGATTTTTTGCATAAAAAATTATTACGATGAGTTATACAGAATTACAGGTAACGACAAACTTTAGTTTTTTAAGAGGCGGCTCGCATCCGGAAGAACTGGTACAACAAGCGGTTGATTATGGTTACCGTAAAATTGCGATTACTGATCGCAATACGCTTGCTGGTGTTGTTCGTGCTTACGCTGCTACAAAATCAAAAGATATACAAATCATTACAGGTTGCCGTTTAGATTTAATTGATGGCGCAAGTTTACTGGCATATCCTACGAATAAAAATGGCTACGAGCAACTCTGTACTTTACTTACAAAAGGAAATTTAAGAACGGAAAAAGGTAAGTGCGATCTATACAAAGCCGATGTATATCACTATTCAAAAGACATAAAATTTATTCTTATTCCACCAGCCTCATTAAATTCTATGTTTGATTTTGAAGATGATTTTAAAAATACACTTGCCGAGTATGTAGAAGCATTTGGAAATGATTTATTTGTTGCTGCCACACGTTCTTATCAAAGCAATGACTTTAAAAAATTATTTCTCCTGTCTCAACTTGTACAACTCTATAATATCCCGATGATCGCAACTAATGATGTACATTATCATCATCCTGCAAGACGGGAGCTACAGGATGTATTGACTTGTATCCGCGAAAAATGTACGATTTATAACGCAGGTTTTTTGTTGCATGAAAATGCAGAAAGGTTTTTGAAACCGATTGATGAAATGCAACGCTTATTCAGGCAATATCCTGATGCAATAAAAAAAACACAAGAACTTAGTGAAGCCTGCGCGTTTAGTTTGGACAGCTTAAAATATTTATACCCGGAAGAACTAACTACTGAAGGCAGAACACCGCAGGAAGAACTAACCATGCTTACCTGGCAGGGAGCGGAACAAATGTTTGGGAAGGTGATTCCTCAAAAAACCATTGCAACCATTAAACATGAACTTGCTTTTATAGAACAGATGAATTATGCTTCTTACTTTTTAACCGTTTATGATATCGTAAGATATGCAAGACAACAAAACATTTTATGCCAGGGACGTGGATCTGCCGCTAATTCAACTGTTTGTTTTTGCCTGGGAATTACTTCTGTTAATCCTACAAAATTTGATCTGTTATTTGAAAGATTTCTTTCATCGGCAAGAAATGAGCCGCCCGACATTGATGTGGACTTTGAACATGAACGCAGGGAAGAAGTAATGCAGTACATCTATAATAAGTACGGCAGAGACAGGGCTGCTATTGTTGCAACCGTTACCTGCCAACATCAAAAAGGAGCGATACGTGATGTAGGAAAGGCCATGGGTTTAAGTGTTGATGCGGTTAATAATCTTTCCAAATCGATCTGGGAATTTACCGATGAATGGTTTGATAAAAAAAGAATGGCCGAACAAGGCATCAATCCAAATGATGCACATTTAAAAAAAGTTTTAGAGCTGACACAAGAATACACAGGCTTTCCCAGGCAGCTTGGGCAACATACAGGAGGTTTTGTAATTACACAGCATAAGCTTTCCAGCTTGTGCCCGATACTAAATGCAAGAATGGAAAACAGAACCTGCATTGAATGGAATAAAGATGATATTGATGCTTTAGGCTTTTTAAAAATTGATGTGCTTGCACTGGGAATGCTCACCTGCATCAGAAAATGCTTTGACCTCGCCAGGCAACATTATAATCTTGATCTTACCCTTGCCAATATTCCAGAAGATGATGCTGCTGTTTATGAAATGATTTGTCATGCCGATACAATTGGCGTGTTTCAAATTGAAAGCAGGGCGCAACAATCTATGCTGCCGAGATTAAAGCCAAACTGTTTTTATGACCTGGTTATTGAAGTAGCCATTGTAAGGCCGGGGCCGATACAAGGAGATATGGTGCATCCTTATTTACGTCGCAGAAAGAAAGAAGAACCTATTGAATATCCATCAAAAGAATTAGAAGATATTTTAGGACGCACTCTTGGTGTGCCGCTCTTCCAGGAACAAGCGATGCGCATTGCGATTGTTGCTGCAGGTTTTACTCCAACGGAAGCGGATGAATTAAGACGAAGCATGGCAACATTCAAAGTGCAGGGATTGGTAACCAGGTTCGGCGATAAACTGATTAACGGCATGCTGCGAAACGGATATACAAAAGAATATGCTGAACGTGTGTTTAAACAGTTGGAAGGATTTGGAAGTTATGGTTTTCCGGAAAGCCATGCTGCAAGCTTTGCCTTGCTGGTCTATGTTTCTGCATGGATCAAATGTTATTATCCCGATGTGTTTGCCTGTGCGTTATTGAACAGCCAGCCTATGGGGTTTTATGCGCCGGCACAAATTGTGGCTGATGCTAAAAAACATGCTGTAGTTTTAAGACCGATTGATGTAAATTATTCTATCTGGGATAATATACTTGAGGCAGAAGACACCGGTGAAACCAGCTTGAAAAAAGTACATAAATACCGGTCGTTACGGCTTGGCTTCCGACAGATAAAAGGCATGCGGAATGAAGATATAGAAATGCTTGTTGCTAAAAGAAAGAAAATGTTTACAAGCATCAATGAAATTTTGGATGCAGGAGTTTCCATATCTGCTTTAGAAAAGTTAGCAGATGCAGATGCTTTCAGATCAATGGGATTAGACAGGCGACAAGCACTTTGGGAAATAACGGCTTTATCTGACCATCCGGTCGCCTTATTTAAAGGGCAGGCTTCTGAAACTGTTTTAGAAAAAGATACACAGCTTCCTTCAATGTCTTTATCAGAACATGTTGTACATGATTATGCTGCAATCTCACTTTCATTAAAAGCTCATCCTGTAAGCTTTATCCGGGAAAAGCTTAAACTGTTCAATGTTATATCAACGAAAGAATTACACACGCGCAATAATGGCGGACTCGTTAAAGTAGCCGGCCTTGTGCTTGTTCGCCAGAGGCCGGGAACCGCTGGCGGCATTTGCTTTATAACTATCGAAGATGAAACAGGAACTGCCAACCTGGTTGTGTTTCGCAATTTATTTGAGAATACCTATCGAAAAGAAATATTGCAGTCAAAGTTGTTGATGGTTGAAGGTAAGTTACAAAAAGAAGGAGAAGTAATTCATGTTATTGTACGCCATTGTGAAGATTGGTCAAAATTATTGAGGGGGCTAACAGTAACTGATGATGAAAATATTCCGGTCGCCACATCGCCGCAGTCTGATGAAAATCACAGATTTCCTTTCCCGTCTGAAAATAAAAAAACACAAGTGAGGCAAGTTGCGCAGGAAGAACTCTTTCCCGCGGGAAGAAACTTTAGATAGCAGCGATTTTAGCGAAGAGAATCTATGCTTTATCTATGTTTTATCCATACTGTTTCTATCGGGGAGAAGCGAAGGATGAATACACTGCCGGATTTTTCTTCCACAGATTGTAAAATGTAAACATAGAATGGCGTAAACAACAAAGCCTCACGTTTTTGTGAGGCTTTGCGGACCGGACGGGACTCGAACCCGCGACCTCCGCCGTGACAGGGCGGCATTCTAACCAACTGAACTACCGATCCAAAATCAATAATTTCGGAGCGCGAAGATAATAAAATTTATACTCAGCCCAAGAATTAATTCACTTTTTTTGAGACAATTTTTTATCAACAAACTCATTACTGCTGACAGAAAAATCAGGCGGAAATATCATAAAAACGGCCACAAAATTGCGGCCGTTTAATGATTGTATTATTTATCAAATTTATTCAGGTGTATTATCTAATGTCAAAGGATACTCGAAAGGCTCGTTATAACCCGGATAAACACCGGAAATAGTAATGTCTGTCTGGGTACCGATCAGGTTTCTCAAATCATCCAAAGTTTTCACTTCCTTGCCATTTACTTTTGTAATGATAAAACCATCACGCATTCTTGTTTGATCATTCAGCGCGCCTTCATTTATTTTTTTCACTACTACTCCACCACTCAATCCTAATGATTTGGCTTTCTGAGGATCAAGTGTTTGCAATTCGGCCCCCAATTTATCCAACATAGTAGTGGGTTTCACAATGTCGTAATTACCCACGTTATTTTTCAAAGTTACATTCATTGTTTTTTCCACACCATTGCGGCTGATAGTCACGGTGATTTTATCTCCCGGTCTGAAACCACTGAGTTCTTCCTGCAATTCGGAACTTGAATTGATCGGAACATTATTTATTTTTTTGATGACATCTCCTACCTGTATTCCTGCGGCTTTCGCAGCACCATCCGGTACCAAATTGGTAATATAGATTCCATCTACACTCAGCGGAACATTATTCTTCTGTTTCTGCTCGTCATTCAAGAGCCCTGCATCCACAAACATAGCTCCCAAAAATCCTCTTTGCACACTGCCATATTTAATCAGGTCATTCACCACTTTCTTTACAATATCCACAGGAATTGCGTAAGAATAACCACTGTAATATCCTGTAGGAGACGCAATTGCAGAATTAATTCCGATTAGTTGACCACTGGTATTAATTAAAGCTCCACCACTGTTTCCCGGGTTTACAGCCGCATCTGTTTGCAAAAACGATTCTACTGCCATCGCAGTTCCTCCTGTCTTATCGCGGTTCAAACCCAGCGCCCTGGATTTGGCGCTGATAATTCCTGCTGTAACTGTTGCGTCTAAATACAGCGGATAACCAATTGCCAGAACCCACTGTCCAATTTTTGTATCATTAGAATTGCCATAAAGCATGAACGGTAAATTTTTTGCATCAATTTTTACTACCGCCAAATCATACGAAGGATCCGCAGCGACTACTTTGCCCGTATATGATTTTCTGTCGCTCATAATTACCGTTACCTTATCTGCACCAGCCACCACATGATTGTTGGTAACAATATAACCGTCATCACTGATAATAACACCAGATCCGGAAGCACGCTCAGGTAACATGCGCTGTTGTCCTCCGCCCTGTCCAAACAACTGATTTAAAAGATCATCGCCAAATAAATCAGAAAAAGGATTTTGTCTTTGTGGCAAATTATTATTAACCGCTTTAGCATTGGTCAATGTTTTTATATGCACTACGGCTGGAATGGCAGCAGCAGCGGCTTGTGTAAAATCGACCGGCGCACCTGAAGGGCTGTTGCCACTATCGAGAAAACCGGCGTATTTATAATTTGCCGGAATTGCAGATTGAAAATTTGGGTTATTTCCATTTTGGGCATACTTGTTATAACCGAAAATAACCGCCAGGGTTGTCACTGCACTTATTAGTACAGTAAAGAAAATATTCTTTGTTTTCATTTATGGAAATTTTATAATTAAATTAATCTATCGTCTTACTCAACAGTTTCATTATTGTTTTACGCAACAGTTTATCAAGAGTCTATCAAAACATATGCCCGCGACTAAAATTAAACCACGGGCTGCCATTTTTTCTCCTACTCATTTACCTTTAACAATAAATTAAAAAAGACAGTTAACTGATGTAAATTTAATTCATCAAAAGAAAAACATTTCTTAACATCCTCATCTGCCAGCTAAAAGAAATGTGAATATTTTTTAAGGAGACAAAAGTGTTGTTTGGAAAAACCAATTGTAAAATTGTTTTTACAAAGTCAATAAAAATTGCATGGTATCCATGCCGTCTGCGTAATCGAATAAACCCGGCTCTTGCGATTTTCCAAAAGGAATATGCCCTTGTCCGACTATGCATTGAATATTTTCATTTTGATTTAATTCCTCAAAAACGTTTTGTTCGTTTTTATAGAAAGAATAATGGAGCACGCTTACCGGAGAAAAAACCGCATCATTTTCGGAAAGAATGATACAATCGTTCGCCATGTAAAATTTATTATTCATAATAAATAATGCGAGGTTGTAATCGTAATTATTGCGGTATTTGGTGATGTCTGCAAAATAGCTGTACTTCTTAAAAGCATTAATCATCATTTCGAAATCATAATTTTCGGGAACAAGTAATTTACTCACATTTCTACATCCAAGGCCAAAATAAATAAACACGTCATCGCTTAAAGAAGTTAGTTCGCTGGCCGTTTCATTGCCTGATAAAACCGCTACTGAAGTTTTGTTGCTCCTGATTATGGAGGGATATTTTCCAAAATAATGATGGAAATATCTGGCTGAATTATTACTGCCGGTGGCAATATAAGCATCGCAATCTTTGAGCAATGAAGCGATATGAACGACATTGGAAACTTTTGGATTCCATGCTACTAATTTTTCTACCAGATGCTTCAGCAGGACATCATCTTTTTCTGAAAGTTTGATCGACTGGTGATGACCGGTGATAAAAACACATAAAAAATCGTGAAAGCCAACGAGGGGAATATTTCCGGCCATTACAATACCGATTTTTTTCGGGCCGATATTATCATCAATATGATAATGATGGACCCACGATTCCAGTTTCTCGCGATTGAGATAATGAGTAGAAATTTGTTTGAAAGAGAAATTTATAAATTCTTCCGTGAACCATTTATTTTGTTCAAAAGCCTTTTGTTTCGCTGTTTTCAGCTCTTCAGAATCTTCCATCAAATATTCTCCAAGCTTTACCATTAAGGTAATTCTTTCTGCTAAATTCATGTAGGTAAAATTATCTGTTTATATTTGTATTCAATAAAAGCAGCAAAATTCGGAAATAATACTGAGCTGTGTGAACTGCTAAAAACATAAAGAAAATGGCCATAAAAATAACAGATGAATGTATCAATTGCGGGGCATGTGAGCCTGAATGTCCCAATAATGCGATTTATGAAGGCGGCGTAGAATGGGCGATAGAAGATGGAACTACCGTAAAGGGAGAAGTAAGGCTGATGGACGGAAGCATTATGGATGCTAATCAAAGAAATGAACCTGTTTCTCTTGATACGTATTATATCGTTCCCGATAAATGTACAGAATGCCAGGGATTCCATGAAGAGCCACAATGTGCGGCTGTTTGTCCGGTAGATTGTTGCATACCGGATGAGATGTATCGGGAAACAATTGAGGAATTATTGACAAAAAAGGATAAATTGCATGTATAATTTCTTTAAAGGTGTAACAACCTGTTAGATGCAGGTGATATTTCCTGCTCAACGGCGAGGGTATTTCGAGATACTTTCGCCTTTTTTTTAAATGATGATTTATGAAACTTGAAAGAAATATTCCGGTTTTTGCTCTTTTGCTTATAATGACACTTTCATTTTTTTCTTGTGATGAAAGGAAAGAACCACCACAACAGTCTTCAACACATGAAATTTTGAATGCTGATATTTCCTTCTCTGACATGAGCCGGCAAATAGGAATGAAAAAAGCATTTCTTCAATACATCGATAATGAAGGGGTATTATTGAGGCCGGGACATTTACCGCTGGTGGGAGCAGAAGCAATTGACTTTTTAAGCCAACTGAGCGATACGGCTTATACCCTGACGTGGCAACCGATGAAAGCCGAAATTTCGAAATCGGGTGACCTGGGTTTTACTTATGGCGTTTATACATTAAGCATCAAAGATTCTGTTTATAAAGGCACTTATGTGAGCATCTGGAAAAAACAAAACGATGGTTCCTGGAAGTTTGTTTTGGATAGCGGGAATGAAGGGATACATAATTAATGGGCTAGTAGGCTAATGGGCTGATGTGCTGATTTGCTGATGTGGTAAAATTCTTGCAAATGTTACTAAGGATGAATAACCTGCTAACGGATCTTTTGAAAAGCCTCGGCGCTTACCTTAAGCTTTACTGAGCCGTCAATAAAAATATCGTTTTCCTTTAGCAGCAAATAAACAAATAACCCGAATTTCCGTTTTGCTTTAGTATAGATACAATGTTGCTAATTCACAAACTGATGATCCAACCCACGGAAATCTACCGGCACTAATTTGCTTACGCCTGGTTCCTGCATCGTAACGCCATAAATCACATCAACAGAAGCCATTGTCATTTTGTTATGCGTTACAATGATGAATTGAGATTCTTTGCTAAACTTGCGGATCATTTGTGTGAATTTCCCCACGTTGGCGTCATCAAGCGGAGCATCCACTTCATCAAGGATACAGAATGGTGCTGGTTTTATCAGGTAAATTGCAAATAACAAAGCAGTTGCTGTCAGCGTTTTTTCACCTCCGCTTAACTGCGTAATGCTTGTAGGCCTTTTGCCTTTTGGCTTGGCTACAATATCAATTCCTGTTTCGGCAAGATTGTCCGGATCGCTCAAAACCATATCGGCTGTATCGTCATCAGTAAACAAAGCTTTAAACACATTTTGGAAATTATCCCTTACCTGGTTGAACGTGTCTAAAAATTTTTGATTAGCGGTGGTTTCTACTTCCTGGATCGTTTGCAATAACGACTCTTTTGCATTTACCAAATCATTTTTTTGCTCTTTTATAAAGTCGAAACGCTTCTTCATTTCTGTAAAAGCTTCAACCGCAGTAGGATTGATTTCGCCCATATTTTCGAGCCGCTTTTTGAGACGGTCACACTTCTCCTGCAGTTCTTCCAATGGTGTGTCTGACTTTCTTTCTTCATCTATAATTGCATCCAGATCTACTTTAAATTCAACGCTCAATCTTTCTTTCATACCCGCAAGATGCAGCTTCAATTCGTTCAGCTTATCCTTTATCTCATTTAATAAATGATCGGTTTGTTCTTTATTTTTTTGTTTCTGCCGAAGCGCACTTTCTTTTTCATTCAAATCATTTCTCAGGTTATAATATGCCTGGTCTGCTTCGTTCAATTTCTTTTCTTCAATATCTTTATTTTTCAATAAAGAAATTACCTCGAGTTCCAGCGTTTCCAATTCTTGTGACGTAACAGCAATGTTTTCAGAAGAATCTTTCAGTTGCGCATTGCTATTAGTGATTTGCGTATTCAGATCAGCGAACTGCCTGTTCTTGAATTCAAGTTCCTGGGTAATAGAATTTACCTTGCTTTGCTGACGGGTTAATTGTAAATTATGATCATTAAATAGCCTGTTCGCTTCGTTAAATTCCTGCTCGGCTTTTGAAAATTCATCACCGGCAAATTTCATTTTTTCATCATGTTGACTCACCTGTTCTATCAATGTTTCCAATTGCCGTCGTGTATCTTCAATCTCATCCTGGTTCTGCTCCAGCTGCTGCTTCATGTCCTCTATACGATTGTCTGAAACGGCTCTTTGATGAAGTATATTTTCTATTTTATTTTGAATAGAATAAGTTTGATTGGTGAGTTCGTTAATCGATTGCTGCGTTTGTTGAATCACATTCTCTTTCAACTGCTGATTGAATGCAATTACCTCGTTCGATTTTTGGTTGATTACATTTTTTAAACCTGTTACCTTTTCTTTTTGAACGAGGATCTTTTCAGCTAACTTTTCTAAATTTTTTGCACGTCCGATCTTTTTTCCTTCAAACAGGCCAACACTTCCGCCGCTTAAAGAATATTTTCCTTTTACATACTTGCCCGATTTTTCCAACACAACGTGCCCATTGCTGTTGGCAAGTGCTTCATCATTTTCTGCAATAAAAACATTGTGCAAAAGATAGCCTGCCAGGTTCCGGTATTTTGGATCAATTTCAATCACATTCAATGCAGGAATGGTATTGGTAATTGATTCAACAACTTTATTATCTTCTTTTAAATTAAGCTGATCGAGTAAAAAGAAATTTGCTTTTCCCTTTTTATTTTGATCCAATAAATTAACTGCAGTCAACCCTTCTTTCAAATTATCAACGACATAATAATTGAGGTAAGGTTCCAACACATTTTCAACTGCCGTGCGGTATTCTTCTTTTACATAAATAATGTCAGAAAGAATGGGCGCGTTGAAATTCCACGCCTTATTATTATGCAAAAATTTCACGCTTTCCGGGTAGCCTTCCATTTTATCTATCAGGCTCTTCAATAGATCGTGTTCATTTTGTTTTGCGTCGAGTATGCGGTTTTCTTCTGCCAGTTCAGAGCGCAATTTCTCAAGAGCCGCCTGTGTTTCAAGGATCTGTTCTTTGGTAAATTCGTTATGTTTTTTTAATCCTTCCAGCACATCTTTCTGCCCGTTTAGTTCCGATTCCTTTTCGTTTTTATCCCTTTCGAGATTGGCAAGATTTCCAGTTCGTTGATTTTGTTCTTCTTCAATCTGAGCAATGGATCTTTGTAAATTAAAAATAGAAGTATCGGCAACAGCTACTTTTTTTTCTGCATCAAAATGACTCCTTTGCAACTGCATTTGTGTTTGCCGGAGCGCATCAATGGCCGTTCTTTTTACATCATAAATATTCCTTTTTTCTTCCGTATTCTTCTTTAACTTTTCCAGGTTTTCTTTATGTTCAACCAATTTATTTTCTTCATCCCCTATCTGGAGTTTTGAAAATTGAATGCTTTCCTCAATTCCTTTCAACTGTCCTTCTGCTTTCAACAGAAAATCTGTAAGGCTGGTTGCCCGTTCCTTTAGATATTGCAACCGCTGAACACTCAGATTTTTTTTGTTTTCTCTTTCACGAACCACATTATTAATATCATTAAAAGCATGCTGCTGTTGCTGAAGCAAAATTTCTTTTTCAATCATCGCAGCTTTTTCTTTTTGCAAAGCCGCTTCTTCAGTCGCAACCTGCGCTTCCAGTTCTATGCGTTTATCGGTTTCGGTTTTTTGCTGTTCATTTAATTCTTTATAAGTAATATTAAATCCTTCCAGCGCAGCCTTGGCAAGTTCCACACTCAGTTCACGATAATCTTTTTTTATTTCAAAATATTTCTCCGCCTTTTTTGCCTGGCTCTCTAAAGTTTTTAATTGATTGTTGATTTCAAAAAGGAGATCTTCTATACGTGCAAGATCCTGCTCTGTAGAATCAAGTTTTAATTTCGCTTCCCGCTTCCTGGTTTTATAAATAGAAATTCCCGCAGCCTGTTCCAGCATTCTGCGCCGGCTGTTTTCTTTATCTTTAATAATATCATCGACCATTCCCAACTCGATGATGGCATAACTATCCGTGCTGATACCCGTATCCATAAAAAGATTATGAATATCTTTCAGCCTGCAACTGACATCATTAAGCCGGTATTCACTCTCACCGTTTTTATAATATTTTCGTGTGACGGTTACTGTTTGAAATTCTGTTGGAAGAAGATTTCTGGTATTCTCAAAAGTAAGGCTCACTTCTGCAAGTCCGCTTGCACTGCGGTTTTTAGAACCATTAAAAACAAGGCTTTCGAGGTTTTCACTTCTAAGCTGACTGATCTTTTGTTCTCCGATTACCCAACGTATAGAATCTACGATATTACTTTTGCCACAACCGTTGGGGCCGATAACACCGGTTATTCCCTGGTCAAAATTGACAAGGGTTTTATCAGCAAAACTTTTAAATCCTTTTATTTCTAAACTCTTTAATCTCACGTGTTCTTATTTATTTAAATCAGGGTTTGCCCGCGTCATCACGGCAGGCAGGCAAATATATTGGTTCTGTTATTAAGAAAAATCTGTAAAAGTCGATTGCATTTTATAATTATACACACCTTTTTCACAGCAAACTCAAAGCATGGATTTTCAAATTCTTTTAGTTGGTTTTTATTACAAATATGATTATATACATTTGCAGGTATTCCGCAAAATCCTTTTTAAAAAATTAAAATCAAAAAAATCAAATGAAAAAAATTTTAGTTCCTGTTGATTTTTCCGACACGTCAATAAATGCTGCAAAATATGCAATAGCATTAACAAAAGATTTTCCTGCCGTGGAAATTATTCTTTTCCATGTTTACAGCCGTATCAGCTTAGCAACGTTAACTTCCAAAGATGAAGGTTCACGGCAAAGAATTTCCGAATCAGCACTTGACGAAGTAAGATCAAAAATCAGTGAAGGAAAAGATAATATTTCCTGTGTTGCTGAAGAAGGTTCTTTTGTAGATAATCTAAGTGATTTTGTAATGGGAAATTTTGTGGATATGGTTGTAATGGGCATTACGGGAAGCTCAAGAATCACACAGGTTTTTATGGGAACTAATACCCTGAATGTCATCAGGCACGTCAATTGCCCGGTAATGATCATTCCGGCAGATGCGCACTTCCATGGAATAAACAAAGTAGTTTTCACTTCTGACTTTAAAGATGTAGCCCGCACCACGCCTTTTGTTGCGTTAAAAAATATCCTCGATACTTTTAAACCAAAATTAGAAATATTGAATGTGGACAGCGAACATTATGTAGAACTGACTCCCGAATTTAAAGTGGAAAGAGAAGCGATGGAAGACAAACTGGGAATGTATGATCCGGAATTTTCTTTTTTGCGCGCTTATGATTTTTTAGAAGGAATCAGCAGTTTTGTAGAAACGAGGAATATAGATGCCATCATTACCGTGCCTCGTAAACATGGTTTTTTGAGCCAGCTTTTCAAAACAAGCCATACCAAGAAATTAGCGTATCACAGCAGTGTTCCGATCATCGCTATACCGGCATAAAAACAGGAATTAAGAATTAAAGATTTATTCACCCGATGATTTGGTGAAAGAAATATTTTCGTTTGTGCCTAACCGTTATCTTTTTAAGACAGAATTTCAGCATATTTATTTCTTTACTGTAAATGTTTTTAAAACACTTTATAAAAAAAAATGGAGCGCCTCTGGTGCTCCATTTTTTTTCGTTTGTTGCTGTTATTTTATTTCGACTTCCAGGTATTATTATTCCTGTTGATATCCGGTAATTCTCCGTGCGGATCCAATACTACAGAGGTTATTGGAGACGTAGAATTATATTTAAAGGTCCATTCGCTATCGCGTTGCCAAACTTCTACCGGCAATTTCACCTCATTTGACTGGCCATTCTCCTCAGTGATATGCAGCGTAACCGGCAAAGCCATCTGTTGCAAATTTTCTATAGTGATCAATGCGCCATTTGCAGCCTTATCATCTACATATTTTACACTTTTTACAGATTGATCCAACTTCCACGTTTCATAAAACCATTCTTTCCAAAACCAGTTCAGATCTTCGCCGGCAGCGTCATTCATCGTGCGGAAAAAATCATTTGGCTGCGGATGTTTAAAAGCCCAACGATCAATATAAGTTTTAAACGCATAATCAAAACGATCAGGCCCAATGACCGAATTTCTTAGAATATTTAATCCGACTGCGGTCTTTGAATAATATTGTCCATAATCGCGCAAACTCATTGATTCGGGCGGCGTCATTAATGGATCTTTTGCACGCATCATCGTACGTGCCATTCCAAGAATACTTCTATTGCTTGTATCACCATATTCACCGTGATTGAAAGAATTCGATGCATAACCATTGATAAAAGTATTCATTCCCTCGTCCATCCACATGTACCGGCGTTCATTGCTTCCTACAATCATGGGGAACCAATTATGCCCAATTTCATGGGTTATATCATGCCACAAATTTGCCTTTCCTATCCTGTAACTGCAAAAAATAATTCCGGGATATTCCATTCCGAGAGCCACGCCGGCAACCGCTACAGCTGAATTCCAGGGATATTCAAAATAAGTTTTGGAATAAAATTCAATGCTTTGTTTTAAATATTGTGTCGCTCTTCCATAAGCATTATAACCTTTGCTTTCCACCGGATAAACCGCCATGGAAATTCCTTTTTTTCCTGACGGGAAATTAATTCGTGCTGCATCCCATATAAATGCTTTGGATGCTGTCCACGAAACGTCGCGTGAATTGTGCATTTTGAAATGCCATGTAAGCATTCCTTTTTGAGCGGGCCTTGCTGATTTATTACCGATCTCATCTTCTTTTACAATAAAGACCGTACTATCGCTTTTGCGCGCTTCAGCCAATCTTTTTATTTCTGTGGCGGTTAAAACCTGTTCCGGATTTTGCAAATCACCTGAACCAGCAACAATCATATCTGCAGGAACGGTAACATAATAATCGAAGTTGCCGTAATCACAATAAAACTCTCCCAAACCCATATAAGGAAGGGTGTTCCAGCCTTTTATCGCGTCATAAACACACATGCGCGGATACCATTGCGCCAATTGATAAACGACCCCATTTTTCGTGTATAACCTTCCCATTCTGTCTGCGCCATATTCGGGAATGGAAAAAGAATATTGCACCTTCACATCAATCTTATCGCCATTAGGCTTAACAGCAAAGGGCAATCGTAACTGCATTCTTGTATCTGTAATAACCGGATCAATTTTATAAGTTTTCCCTTTATAAATTACGGTTGCTGATTCAATATGATAGCCACCTTTTTTATACCCTTTTACATCGAAGCGATCGCCTGTAACAAGGGTTGTAGATGCTCCGCGTGAATCAGGGTTAAAAAGATTCTGGTCTAACTGAAGCCACAAATATTTTAATTCATCCGGGCTGTTATTTGTATAATTGATGGTAACATTTCCATTAATCACCGTGTCTTTCTCATCCAACGTGGCGTGGATACTATAGTTCACACTGTTTTGCCAATACTTCGGCCCGGGAGCGCCGTTTGCGCTGCGAAATTCAGTACCATCATGAGTCATGAACAATGGATCGAAAACCTGGTTCTTATTGTAAATAGAAGTATCCTGCGCAAAGGTATTTTGCGAAAAAATTATCACTGCCAGGAAATAAAAGCATAAAGAAGTAAAACGTTTCATTTAAAAATTTTTGTGAGCGATAAAAGTAACGGAATAATAAATGCAATGATACAATAGAACGCTAAAAAAGAAATTTCAAAAAAAATGCTTTTAATAAGAAAGATAAAACAGCTATTTGCTCTATTTGTCGCTTTATTGCAGCAGGAATTTTAAATAAAAAAGTCGGCTAATCCCGATATAGAAAGTACTGCGAGATATTCTGAGGAATTTCATCAGGGTTTATTCAAATTCAAAATGAATTATTTGATTGAGCTGAAAAAGGCTAAAAAAGATTTTCCTATTTTGTAATGAACACTTTATCTACAAAAATATTTTGACCAGACAACATTTTTACTGAATAGATGCCCGCCGGCCAACTTTGAAAATCAGCCAGATTTATTGTTGAATTACCTTTAGAAACATTTTGATACCTCTTACGCATTAATCTTCCGGAAGCATCATAAATGGTAACTTCGACATTTTCATTTGAAGGAGCATAGACATTGATTTGCAAATTGTCAACAACCGGATTTGGAAACACATTTACTCTCCAATTTTCCATCAGTGACAACCGGATTATTTTACTGTATGAAACATTCCCATCCATGTGTATCATTCTTAAACGGTAATAAACAACAGCAGCGTTTTTTTGCTGCAAGTCATCCATAACTTTGTAATCCATACTTAAAGGATCGGAAGAAGTGGAAATAACATTTTGAAAAGCTGAAAAATTAAGACCATCACTACTGCGTTCAATTTCAAAATAATTTATTTCATTATTATTGGTAACAGACCAATTCAATTCCGCCTTTTTGTTTAATAATGATGCTGAAAAATTTGTAACTGCCGCCTTTAAAATAAAGCAAGTTCTACTCAATGGGGCAACAACAATCGTATCAGTGGAATAAGCAGGACACGAGGCCTGTAATTGCTGAGAAACGATATAAGTACCGGCAGAATCAACCAAAACTGAATCATTCACCGCATTCGTGAGTATGTGTCCATCTGACGTCTTCCATGTATAAACTGAACTTGATACAGGATTAGAAACTTTTAGAGTAACTGAACCTGTCAATCCGCAGGCAAGTGAAACGTCTGATGCAGCTTTAACTCTTAAGGATTGAAAAAAATTAACCGGTGCGACAAAGTCCTTTAACTGCGATGTGAAGGATGTAGAGGAGCGGGATTTAACTAAAATCCTTCTGAAAGGCATGTCACAATTATTTTTTCCAATCATGGTTGCCGGGTCTAATCCCAGCTTTGTAAGGTTTACAGAAAACTCCATAAACTGGCTTGGAATATAATTGGTAACTACGCTGTTGTCTACCCGGATCAACGAAAAAGGCCCTGCCCAGGCGCTGCCGTTATTCTCAATCCCGGTATAAAAACTACCGCTGGTTTTTGGCTGTATGCCTGCATATCCAAATTGAGCGCCGTTTGATGCGCCATCAAAAGAACCGCTCCAGTTAAAACCTACGGGAGTTATTGACATGGAAGATTTATTAATCCATATTCTTGCTTCGATAGCAGACAGTGTGGAGTTTCCATAATCGGCAGAAAAAATGATGTCGCCTGGCTTTGTAATATTCCCGGCCGCATCAAATTGCCAGGTAGTGTGCCCGGCATCGGGGCCATAGCCTGAAAAAGTTCCTGATGTTTTATTGTAAGTAAGATCTGTTTGATACATTTCAAAATCAAAATAACGGTCGCCGGTCGTACCTTCAATAGAAACCCCAGCGAACATCCATAGTGAATCTGTCATGCCAGGCCCATCTCTTCTCATATGCGCCATCACATCCAGAATATCATTTTTATTTGGAACCGGTGTAGATGGCGGCGAATACCAGTTTCCAGGACTATCGGCATTTTTACTTCCCGAAAAAGCCGTAGAATCGGTGCCGTGATAATCGCGGATGAATGCCGCTCCCAACAATAATTTATTATTTACAACAGTGAAAGGAGGATAGCTCATTCCGGTTGAAAACGAGCTTTTCCGGAAATTCACGTCAGTAGCGTACCGCGTAATCATCGCCGATGCGCCGGTAGTGTCAATAACCTGCGCGCCTGTTGTCGAATTATCATAATTAAACCAGTCGTCTCCGGTTGAAGAAACAGAACCATTAAAAAAGTTGGCTCTTAAATCGCCATCGACACCAAAGTTTGCATTTACACCAGGTGTGATGATCTGAGCGTAAATATTTGTATTGAAGAAAAGTATGAGTAGGTAAAATATTTTTTTCATAGGCATCGGTTAAGTTCATAATCCTGTCATTTTATTAAACGAAACAAAGGTTATAAACACCGATAAAATTAGAATCCGATCTGCTGTCAATCAAGAGTAAAAAGACTCAATCTTTGCGCCGTAAATTTACTACGACGGCGTGTTCTCGGTTATGGTCTCCTTAATGCCTTTTTCATAAGTTGTTGGCTGTAGCTTAAATTTATTATCAAATTTAGTGCTATCAAAAAAATAATCGCGGTCATTCTGATACTGCATTTCTTTCAATTCTTTGACCGTTGGCGAGAATATTCCGAATAAAGAAATCATGAATTTAGAGAGGATGTAATAACGTGGCTTTACATTCATTTGCGTGGCTATATAGTTAATAAAGTCTTTGCCAGTCCATCTTTCAGAAGAAGTAGGCAAATGCCAAACCTGGTCATAAGCATCAGGTGTATTTCCCAGGAGTGCCACCGCTTTAGCTGCATCGGACACATAAGTGAATGAATGAATTTTATTAGCGTCGGATTGCCAGAAAGCTTTTTTGTTTTTCTTAAAATTATCAAAAACACCAATGTTCAAAAATCCTGTTTTTACATTTTTCCCATAAAAATCAGCACTGCGTGTAACCATGGCCGTTAGATTTTTATTTTTGATGGCATCAAAGATCATTCTTATTAATTCTGCTCTTACTTTTCCTTTCTGCGTTGCAGGTGCTATGCCACTTTCTTCCGTCATGTGTGGAATTTCTTCAGGAGCATACATATATACATTGTCGAAGAAAACAAGTTTTGCATTATGCGCAATACAAGCGTCAATTACATTTTGCATGATCACCGGCCAATCGCGCCGCCATACTTTTATGTTGTATTCCAAACCGGCAGTTATATACACAACGTCAGAACCAGCAACTGCATCGTTTATAAATTTCTTATCTAAAAGATTAGCAGCAACGATTTCATCATCCGCATTTACTTTTTTAGGATTGCGTGCTACTAATCTTACTTTGTTGGTATATTTTTTTAATTCTTTCGCTAGTTCGATAGCTACTGCCCCACCCGACCCCAGAATTGTTTGCATGTAGTTGTTTG
>JAICYZ010000342.1 GCA_025933935.1 Chitinophagaceae bacterium | reverse complement strand
GGAAGATTAACAGTTTTGCCAAAAGACGCTTTTACCTGCCGCGTGATTCCATAAGAATCAAAAATGGGCGATCCATTGCTGTGAAAAGAGAGTATATCGGTTTTTTCGGGCGCTATGCGCTGCAAATAAGTTTTCGTATCGTTGAAAATGTTTTTATCATTTACCACGATCTTATTAAAATCTTCTGTAAGCAAATCGCGAAGAATGCTGTTTGTTTTTCCTTCTTCACTCAGAATTTTTGTGGGAGGCACGGCGCCTTTGAGATTATTTTGAATATTTTTCCAGGTATTTATCAATCCCAATAGATCTTCATGAAGTTCGTTTGCATGTTTTCCTTCGGCAGCTGTGCGTACAATTACACCAAAATTTTTAGGCTTTACAGCTTCAATAATCTTTTGTAACCTTTTTCTTTCTTCTGATGAATGAATTTTTCTGGAAACAGCAATAATATCGTTGAACGGAGTAATAACTACAAATCTTCCGGGCAACGAAATTTCACAACTAAGCCGTGGGCCTTTTGCAGCAATTGGTTCCTTTAAAATTTGTACGAGAATATTTGGTTTGCCGCTTAAAACTTCTGCAATTTTGCCCGTTTTTATTATTTCAGGCTCTACTACAAATTTTTCAAAATTCATTCCCGATTCTGAAGTGTCATTCGTTGCCATTTTGGTAAATTTCAAAATAGAACGAACATATGGGCTTAAATCCGAGTAATGCAAAAAAGCATCCTTTTCAAAACCAACATCTATAAATGCGGCATTTAATCCGGGAATTAATTTCTTTACTTTTCCTAAATACAAATCGCCCACACCAAAACTGGAATTTGCATTTTCATTATGCATCTCCACCAGCTTTTTATCCTCAAGTAAGGCTATTTCCACTGCCTGTGGGGCAGCATTTATAATAAGTTCCTTGTTCAACTCAAAATCTTTTAAATTAGTCGCTTCAACTAAACCATAAACAGAAGGAAAAAGTAAAGCCGGATGTACCGGCGGGCGAAAGTAAAAGTAAGTAAATAATTACCTCTTCTTATGACGATTCTTTCTTAAACGCTTTTTACGCTTATGAGTAGCGATTTTATGACGTTTTCTTTTTTTACCGCAAGGCATAGATAATTTTTTAATAATTTAATAATAAAAGACAAATAAATGTTTATTTGCCGATGTTCGCTTCTTAAAACCAATTAATGGCTTTCATTTACTTCTTTAATCCGGGCGTCGATTTCTTTACTAAACTCCGGATTATTTACCAGGTGCTTGCTTTGTTCGTACCACTTTACAGCGTTTTGCTTGTCGCCAGAGGCAGCGTAAGCATCTGCAAGCCAGGAAACTGCTTCAAGATTATGTGGATCAAAAGTTACTACTTTTTTCAACCTCTCAATCGCTTTTGCGTATTGATTGGAAATAACACCTCCGATTCCCAGAACCAATTGCGCCCGCATATTGTTGGAATCCTTTTCAACTACCTGCAGCAATTGTTGAATTCCTTTCATCGTTTGCTCGGCATTTCCGATCATTCCCTCTCCATAGACATAGCAGCTTCCGAGTCCTACTTTTAAATCCTGATTTTCAGGGTCAAGCTTTAATGCTTTTCCAAAAAGATCTGCTGCAGTCTGCGCTTCCCATACTTTTCGGGCCGGGTTTTCCTCCCGTTTCATGTTCTCTAAAATAAAACGGGCTGCAAAGGTGAGTTTTTTTTCTGAATTATCCAACTTTGCGGCTTCGCTTAAATAATATACATATGGTATAAAAGAACCAACAGAGTCTTTCCAGAAATTTGCCAGGTTGGTATATTGATTTTCAGATTGATTTTTTACATCACCACGGCTGATGTTATTTTCAATATTGGTCACATAAATCAAACGAACCGGCGATAGTTTTTGCTTTTCAGCAAGAAGGGTATCTTTTACATTAAAAACGGGAGTTTCTGCTTTTGTTGCAGCCGGAATTTCTGTCTTTGTAGTAGTCGTTTTTCCAAAGAAAAAAAGTATAAAAACCAAGATAGCGCCTGCAGCTCCTAATATAATTCTTTTGTTCAATTCTTATGGCAATTTTTTATCCGTGCGCAAAGGTAAGCCATTCCGCTTTGTTTAAGAAAGCTCCTTTTCTTTAATTTGCTCTACAAATTCCTTTGAAGGCTTGAAAGCGGGAATATAATGCGCAGGAATTTCGACGGCGGTATTTTTTTTGATATTCCTGCCGATTTTCGCGGCTCTTTTTTTGGTAATAAAACTACCAAAGCCCCTGATGTATATATTTTCTCCTTCGCCAAGCGTTTTTTTTACTTCCGTAAATAACGCTTCCAGTGTTACAAGAACATCTACTTTTGCGATTCCTGTTTTGTCGGATATCCGGTTAATTAAATCTGCTTTTCTCATTTGAAACTCTTTATTTATTAAAATTAAAATGTGTTTCCATTGATGATTCAACCAGGTATGGCAAATTTAATAATCTTTATTGTAATAACCTGCTATAATATATCTTGTGTATGTTTATTTTTTTTATTTAATCAATAAATGAAGTTTTTTTGAATAAAACAGATAGAAAAAGGAATTTGTAATCAATGAAAAACGAAAAATTCTTTTTAACTTCTTTATTATCCTGGCACCTTAACGAAAACAGCCGTGAAATGCCGTGGAAAGGAGAAAAAGATCCGTATAAAATCTGGGTAAGTGAGATTATTTTGCAACAAACAAGGGTGCAACAAGGGCTCGCTTATTACAATCGGTTTGTTCACCAATTTCCGAATGTAAAAACTCTTGCAACAGCGTCTGAACAAAAAGTTTATAAATTATGGGAAGGCCTTGGTTATTATTCCCGTTGTAAAAATTTAATAAGAACTGCAAAATTTATTCATGAAGAACTGGATGGCCATTTTCCTGAAGAATATGAAGACATTTTAGCTTTAAAAGGCGTTGGAAATTACACAGCTTCAGCGATTGCATCGTTTGCGTTTAATCAGCCTTATGCAGTTTTAGATGGAAATGTTTTCCGGGTATTGTCCCGGTTTTTTGGAATAGAAATACCGGTAAATACCACGCAGGGGAAAAAATATTACACAGCGCTTGCGCAAACACTTCTGGATAAAAAAAATCCGGCCCTTTACAACCAGGCGATTATGGATTTCGGGGCAGTGATTTGTAAACCTGCATTGCCGGAATGTTTGCAATGTCCTTTACAAAAAAAATGCATTGCGTTTTTAAAAAATAAAGTTTCTATTTTGCCTGTAAACAACGCAGTAAATAAACAAAAAAAACGTTTTTTCAATTACCTTGTTGTTGAATACAACGAAACATTTTATATCAATAAAAGGATCGAAAAAGATATCTGGGAGAATCTGTATGAATTTATTTTAATAGAAGCAAATTCGTTGTTAAATGAAAAAGACCTTTTAAAAAATGAAGAATTCGTGTCTCTTTTAAAAGGAATTAATTTCAAAGTCAAATTATTTTCAGAAAAAACCTCCCAAAAGCTAACGCATCAATTAATTACCGCAAAATTTATTCGTATAGAAATAGAAAAACCATTGCATACAGTAAAATATTTTTCAGCTAAGCCGAATGAGTTAAAAAGCTTGCCATTTCCAAAATTAATCGCATCTTATTTAGCAGAGAAAAATGTACCTTTAAGTTCGATTTAATCTATTTTCAAATTGAAGAAAATTTGTTTTTATGCGCG